>JBBRUH010000072.1:0-15492 GCA_038248005.1 Cytophagales bacterium
ACAATTACCAATACCAATTTTAATACAAGTTCTGGCAATACTGCACAACAAGGGGGTATTTGGTTTGGTTTGGGTGAAGATGCTTATTTGAAACTTGCCCTCTTCAAAACAGGGTCTAACTCAACCAAAACACAAATGGCTTTGGACAGAGATGCCGTTGCTGCACCCAATCCAGTGTTGGAAATTAATTCCAATGATAATATCATTACCAATACACAAAGTGCAAGTATTACTACTGCTGATGAATTAGTTACATTTAGTCTTGAGACAGGCACACCATTTACAATAGATGAAACTACGGGAGAAATCAAATTAGTTTCTGCTTTAGATTTTGAAACTACGGCTTCATACACACTTAATATCACTGCAACTGATGAAGGTTCACCTGCTTTGACAGACACCAAATCTGTGATAGTGACAATTACTAATGTGAATGAAGCACCAACTGTAGCAGAAGCTACTTTTAGTATTTCAGAAAATGCAAGTATCGGAGATGAAGTAAACACAGTACTAGCTTCTGATGTAGATGCCAATACAACTTTACAATATACACTTTCAGGAACAGGCAATACAGATTTTGCAATAGACCAAGACGGTAAAATTACCGTAGCATCTATTTTGGATTTTGATGTAATACCAGTTTATAACTTGATTGTAACAGTTATAGATAATGGCGTACCAAGTTTAGATGAAACTGCAAACGTAACAATCAATGTTGCCAAATTTGTAGCCCCAAATCAAAGTCCTGTTATTACAGCAAATCAATCTTTTACCATTGACATCGCAGAGGTTACAGACAACGCACCGATTGGTACTGTTTTAGCCTCAGATGATAATAACAATATTATCTCGTTTGCTATTACAAGTGGTAATACAGATAATTATTTTAGCATAGATAACGTAGGTTTGGTTAGTATTGCTGACCACCATGCTCCGATTGGAGCATATACATTAGGAATACTAGTTACAGATGGTGGAGGACTTACAGCCAATGCAGATATAAGTATTGAGATTACCAATAATACACCTAATCAAGTGCCAGTCATTACTGGTGCAAGTTATAATATTCCAAATGCGGTTACTAATGGATATGCGATAGGACAAGTCACAGCTACAGACCCAGATTTTATGGAAGGAGATGCTCCGTTGATGTATATGATTCATCATATTCAGATCAATGGGGGTACAAATATACCTAGCGAAACTCAGACTGCTTTTGCTATTGGATCTACATCAGGTTCACTTAGCGTAACAGAGGCAAGCCAGATAGTGCTAGGTAATATCTATACCTTACACATTAAAGCAACAGACCAAGACGGGGGAGTAAGCGAAGCAATGTTTACAATCAATGTAGTAGCACCTGCTGACCCTATTATTACTTCTCAAACATTTAATATTTTAGAAGGCAGGCCAACAGGGACATCCTTGGGAACAGTAGTAGCTTCTGATAGCGATGGCACAATCCAGAATTATGCAATCACTGCTGCTCAGTTTATCAAAGCAAATAATCCTCCTGCGAGTGATTCTCAAGATGACCCTGCGTATAATGCTACTCAAGTCTTTAATCTTAACGCTTCTACTGGCGAGCTCACAGTCAATAATCCTAAATATTTATTGAATGAGCTAACACCTATTCAATTAAGTGTAACTGTTACAGATAATAATGGAAGAACCGCTTCGGCTAGTATCACCATCAATGTAAATGATCAAGTAGTAAGCATTGCCCAGAATTATCCGATTACTTGGCAGACTGCTGCACCTCACCCTGTAGGTCATTCAGAAGCAACTGGCGGAGTAGTAGCTGGTAAGTTATATGTATTTGGAGGCTTTACCTCTACTTTTGCCCCCAAACCTGATGTGCATGTCTATAACCCACCAACCAATGCTTGGACCAAACTAGCTAATATGCCTCCTATGCACACCAACTCTGGTGCTGGAGGTGCTACACACATGGGATGGGCTACTGATGGAACAGATATTTATATCGCTGCTGGGTATGCTGCCAATTCTGCTGGCACAGGGCAACAGTTTGGAGGAGTAAAGGCCTACAAATATGTAGTAGCTACCAATAACTATGTAGAATTGCCTAATCTTCCAATCCAGCGTTCTACGGGAATATTAGAATTTATCAATAACAAACTATATTATGTGGCAGGTACAAATCCTGCCCGCACTATTGACCAAGGAGATGTGCTAATCTTAGATTTAGGAAATCTAGCTGCGGGTTGGATTTATGGGGCTCCAATGCCTAATCCACGAAATCATCTAGGTTCTACAGTTTTTAACGGTCAATTATATGTATTTGGTGGACAAAAACAACACGATGGACTATTAGTGTCTCAGGATGATGTCCATAGATATGACCCTCAAACCAATACTTGGACGTATGTAACGGATATGCCTAAAAAACTGAATCATATTCATTGTTCAGTATTTAGTTATGGAGAATATATTTATACAATGGGTGGGCAGGTAAATCATGGCTCTACTGCTCAAAACAATGTATATGCGTATCACCCTACTACGGGTACTTGGATTGAATTTACAAACTTACCAGTAGGGCGTTTTGCTATTGTTTCAGGAGCAATTGATGGTATTCTCTATGGCTCAGGAGGTAATAATTCTGCGACTACTTACAAGGCTACTTTACCTTCTCAGTTTATTCCTGATAACAACTTAGCTTGTTCACCTATCTCTACTTTGCCTTGTGGAGAAGTGGCAGTGAGCCTTCCAATCAATTTAGAATTTGATGGCATAGAAGGTAAATTAGCCAATACTGGCTTTACAATGGTGATGAACCCATCTACTTCTCTGACTGATGCAGGCACACCTTCTAACCCAAGTGTACCTGGATTTGTAGATTCTAAATTAAATCTAAACTCAGGTAATTTAGTAATAACAGCTAGCAAGGGACTTTTCTTTAGAGACCCATCTGTAAGTCCTAATACTAACTCTCAGATGAATGCTTTGGGAGTAGGCTTTGATGCATCTTCTGGCAAAAAACGCATTCAGACTACAATCATCAATCCTGCCTTTAATCTGAGCACTACCACTCAGTCTCAACAAGCAGGTATTTGGTTTGGTACGAATGAAGATAATGTGGTTAAAGTTGCCCTTATAAAGACAGGAGGAACTATTGCAAGAGCTCAATTAGTGGTGGAGGATTATGTTACCAATGGAAATACAAACTCTCCATTAGAGTTAAATACAGCCAATCTACCTGGCAATATTACTACACAAACCATTGTCTTGATTCTTGAACTAGACCCTGCTACGAATCAAGTAAAAGGGTTCTATAAAATAGGTGAAAATGGTACTGAGATTGAAATTACTCAAAATGGCAGCAATAGCCTATCAGTAGGTTCACATTTCTTTGCAGGAATAGACCATGATGCCAATGCAACAAGCAATGCACTTAGCTTTGCAGGGGTATATAGCTCATTGAGAAATGCAGCAGCTACGCCAGTAATTAATTTTAATTTTGGCAGATTTAGCATCATCCCTGAAGTCATTGTTAATCAGCCACCTACCATTGCAAATGCTACTTTCAGTGTAGATGAAAATGCAGGTGCAAGCACTTTGGTAGGGACAGTAACAGCCACAACACCAGAAGTAAATCAGACTTTGACCTACTCTATTATACCAAATGATATTTTCAATATCAATTCATCAGGTCAAATTATTGTAGTGGGAGCATTAGATTATGAAACTACCCCTAGCTTTACCCTGAATGCTACCGTAACAGATAATGGAAATCCACAATTCTCTACTTCTGCTACTATTACAATTAATGTCAATGACCTCCAGCCTCAAATAGTAATGACTCCCGAAGAGTTAATCTTTGATGGATTAAAAGATAACATCATCGGCCCAAAATCTATCACTATACAAAATACAGGTGGAGATAATTTGGTCATTAGTTCTGCAAATATTACAGGTGCTGATTCTGATAAGTTTAATACTACAGCAAGCCCTGTTAATTTAGGTATAGGAGAATCTACAATAGTACAAGTGAATTTTATACCAAGTGCAAGCGTAGGATATCTGAATGCTAGCCTAGACATTGCAAGTAATGACCCCATTAATCTAAGTAAAAACGTAGGGTTATATGGCTTAAGTTATAATGGGTTAGAAGGCGGTAACGAACCTCCACTACAAACCGTAGTCAATGCACTTGGATATGGAATCAATGTAGGCTGGACTAACCTAGCAGTCGGCATTACCACTAACTATTTAGGAGAAGAAACGCCTACACAGTTTTTCCAAAAGGCTGGCTCAGGAAATGTAACCATTACTCCAGTAGCACGCTATTCTCCAAGAGAAACCATTCCGTTTGGATATTATACTAAAAATGGAAGTGTAATCACATTCAATGAAGTAGCAATTTTACTAGGAGGAGAAGCCCCAGCTACGCATCACCAAACTTTATTTCCAGGAGTAGAGCAAGGTGGTTCAGATGAGTTTGACCCAGGCAGTGCTAGTTTTGGTATTTATTGTACTTCTAATGTGTTTAACAGAACCAATTATACAGAAGATGCACTAAACACAGGAGGAGTTGCTCGCAGGGCAAGAATTTATCCGATGAAAGACCGCCAAGGAGTGGCTATTCCTAATAGCTATCTGGTATGTTTTGAAGATGCAAGCAATGGAGATTACCAAGATTACGTCTATGTCATCTCCAATGTAGTCCCTGCTGGTAGCATATTAGGTAGCTTACAATTTGCAAGCAATGCTGCCACTAAAACTTTACAAGTAGAGCAATCAGGTTCACTCCAAAGTCTTTTAAATACAGACAATGGAACTGACCCCGTATCTACCATACTCAATGCCATAGAAGATAATCAAGTACCTACTTGGTTAACTATCAATGGTGCTTCAATTAATAATCTTAGCTTAAACTCAGGCTCACCCGTAGAGTTTCAGTTTAATACCACAGGATTAAGTGCAGGAAGCTATACAGCTACTGTTACTGCAAATGCGAATAACTATAATGAAGCTTCTATTGAACTTACTTTGATTGTAACTAACCCAACTCTTATCAAAGTGAATTTTCAAGATAATACAGTAGCTGTGCCAGTGGGATATCTTAAAGATATAGGAGAATCTTATGCACCAAGAACAGGTACGGATCAAGGGAATGGACAATATGTGTATGGATGGATTAATCCAGCAACAGGGCAACCTTCTGATTTAACTCTACAGACACGGACAAGGGCTGGAAGCTTAGATTTAAGACTTCGAACGCTTATCCACATGGATCATCCTACCCAGACTCAGCCTAGAGGTAATTGGGAAATAGCACTTCCAAACGGAACATATCAAGTAACTGTATCAGTAGGGGATCCTACTTTTGGAAATGACCCAGAGATATATAGAATCAATGCCGAGGGTATAAATATTATCAATAATTATATTCCTGAAACAGTAGTTAACTCACTCAATAGATTTACGACTGGAACAGGTGTCATCAATCTAACGGATGGTAAACTGACGCTTACTTATGATGGTGGCGGAGTAAATACTAAATTGAATTATGTAGAGATTACTTCTATCACAGTAAATCCAACTTTACAATTTGTGGCTACCCCTAATTCTATTAGTTTAGAAACAGGAACAACTGGAGCAATTGGTAACTTCTTAGGAACTAATAACAATACTGATCCAATAAATGCTACTTTAAATGCCATAGACAATGCTACCAATCAAGTGCCAACATGGCTTAACGTCAATGATGCTGCTGTGAGCAACCTTTCATTTGGTAGTGGTGCAGAGATTAGTTTCGTAACTAATGCTACAGGCTTGATCTCAGGAGTATATACTGCAACTGTTACGGCCTCTGCAAACGGTTACAGCAGTGCGACCATTAATCTGACAATGACTGTAACCACACCTATTACTCTGGCTAACTTCAAAGTGAATTTCTCTGATGTAGCCACAGACGCACCATTAGGGTATTTAAAAGATTTTGGTCAGCCGTATGCCAATAGAAATAATGGGCAGGCTTATGGATGGATGAATATCACCAGAACCTCTCCAATAGACCTTTCAGTAGGAGGTAATACACCAGGGAATGGACGTAATAGACCACCAACGCCTGATGTAGATGTAATGAATGAAACTCTTATGCACATGCAGGGAGATGATTTAGAAAACTTTAATGGTACTGCTCAAGAAGGAGTATGGGAAGCATTAGTGACTAATGGTTTATATACAGTTTCTGTAAGGGTAGGAGATAGCAATATTGAGAATGCTATTGGCACAAGACACTTAGTCAATGTAGAAGGTGTAAATGCTATTAATTTACTAGCAATACAAGGCTTCTCTAATGATGCTTCTGCTACTGTAAGTGTAAATGTAAATGATGGTAGACTTACCTTAGATGCGATTGGTGGTTTTAATACCAAAATCAAATCAGTATCCATCTCTCCTGCCAATGCAGGCAATCAACCTTATGTAGCAGGCGTAAATCCTGCAAATGGATCTATCAATGTGCCTATTAGTGGGTTTAGTATCTCTGCCAATAATTTATTCTTACCTAACCCTGATATCGATGGTGTCTTTGGTGTAAATAACACTACAGTACTAGGCAATGTCAAACTATTTAAAGTAACTGGAAATGTAGAGATTCCTTCGATTGCAAATGGAACAGGAGGAGGAGATGCTATTACATTGACTCCTAATTTACCATTAGAGAATAGCACTACTTATCGTTTTGAAGTTTCTAGTTCAGTAAAAGATAAATCAGGAGTTGCATTTATTCCTTTTAGCTCTACTTTTACTACCGAAGCACCTAATAATGGAGGCGGTAATATTGATTTAAACAGTGTTTCCTTTACCAAAGTAACTACACCAGTAGCCACAGGTGCTCAATATACCTCTCTTACCATTGGGCCTGATGATAAATTCTACGGACTGACTATTGGAGGTGAGATTCATAGATGGACTATCAACACAGATGGTACATTAGCAAACAAAGAAGTATTAAATGCACTTACTACGGTCTATGGCTCAAGAAGTGCAGTAGGATTGGTCTTCTCACCAAATTCTACAGCTAGTAATCTAGTCGCTTTTGTTTCGCATAGCTCAGGTGGATTATCTAATGCCCCTGATTGGGATGGTAAAATATCTCGCTTATCAGGTGCAAATCTTGAAACCGAACTATTGTTAGTAACTAACCTCCCTCGCTCATTGAGAGATCACTTGACCAATAGCATTACATTTAAGCCAGGTGAGCCAAATGTACTCTACTTTAATGTGGGTAGTAATAGTGCCGCAGGTGCTCCTGATAATTCTTGGGGTAATCGTCAAGAAAGCTTGCTTTCTGGTGCATCTTTGAGATTAGATATGGATAAATTACCTACTGTCTTGCCTCTCAATGCCATGACTTCAAGAAATGTAAATGCAATCAAGGCAGTAGATGTAAACTCAATATTATTAGATGGAATGTATAATCCATACTATGTCAATGCTTCACTTACTGTATTTGCCTCTGGTATTAGAAATGCTTATGACTTAGTGTGGCACAGCAATGGTCAATTATACATCCCAGCAAATGGTACTGCAGGTGGTAGCAATGCACCTGCTTCTATTGATGGAATGCGTCGCCCTGATGGCTCTTTCTATGATACAAGTGGTAATCCTGGATTGTATCCTACTATTCCAGCTTCTAATAATAATAATGTACAGCGTGACTGGTTATTCCGTGTCAATCCTGCTCAGCAAGTAGGTTACTATGGACATCCTAACCCTTATCGTGGTGAGTTTGTCTTAAACCGTGGCGATATAGACATAAACAATGCAGTCTATAATGGCATACAGCCTGATAACCGATACAGAGGAGTAGCTTTTGATTTTGAATTTAATAAATCACCTAATGGAGTAATTGAATATAAAAGTAATGCCGAAGGTGGTAAATTAAAAGGAGCAATCTTAGTAGTACGCTACAGCGGTGGAGATGATATTATAGCCTTAGTACCTGATGGACCAAATGGAGACATTAGCACCACCAAAATAGGTATTCCAGGTTTTACTGGGTTTAATGATCCTCTTGATCTAACCGAAGACCCTAACACAGGTAATATTTATGTATCTGAGTTTTCAGCAAATAGGATTACACTCATCAGGCCAAGTAATCAGGCAACTGCCATCCCAGTAATTACATTGTCTCCTAATAAGTTGATTAAAGATGATGTAAGTGGTGGTGCAGCAGCAGCCCCTCAGACTGTATTTGTATCTAACTCAGGAAATGCACCATTGACCAATATTACTGTCAATCTTAGTGGAATAGATAATAATCAATTTACTGTTAATATAAGCGGATTAAGTTCAATAATCAATCCTGGGCAGACTTCAAGCTTTACCGTAACCTTTAATCCAACTTCTAATGGGTCTAAATTTGCAACTGTAAATGTAGGTGGTAGTAATGGAGTAATTACTAAATCAGTTAGTTTAAGTGGTTTAGGAAAACAAGGTACTGGTGGATCTAATGAGCCTTCTCTACAATGGATTTTGGATACTTACTTCGGGACTGGAGTGGTTAATGTAGGTGATGATAACCCTACTACTAATATTATCCATAGCAATACTACACAGCAAAAAGCTCCACTATTAGGAAGTGAGCTAGATATTCAGAGATTTCAAAACTTTACAGATGCTCCTGTAACGGTAGAAGTCTTGTCTGTATTTGGTCCTGATGGAAGCAATCCAGTAGTAGGATTTGGCTGGTACACCTCAGGTAATCCAGAGGCTAAAAATGAACTATTTACAGTTTCTAATACTCCTACCTCTAATGCACAGACACTTTCTGTGCCTGTAAACGGAGTACTAGAATTTACCCCAAGCACTACAGAGGTATTCGGGTTTTATAGCAGATGGCCTTTCTTTAATAATCGTCATCTATATAGTGAAGATGTGTTTAATACATTTAGTGGAGCAATTCCACACCATGTGAGAGTATATGCACACCCAATCGAAAACAATGCGTATATCATTGCGACAGAGGAGCATATCTCAGGTTTTGACTTTCAGGACATAGTAGTAATAGTGCGTAATGTCAAGCCTTATGAGCCATCTACACCTGCATTGGCTTTCAATCCTGAAGAGTTGAACTTTACAGCTAATACAGGAGGAAATCCTGATGCTCAAGTAGCTACTTTAACTGCCAATACAAGCGTAGATTTAGCTAATTTAATTTTAGAAACCTCTGCACCTTGGATAGTATTGCCTACCAAAGCACTAGGAGTTCCTATGAGTTTTGATGTCAACACAAGTGGATTAACTGTCGGAAATTATACAGCTATTGTGACGGCTTCTGCTGGTGGATTTATTCAAGCTGTATTGACTGTCAATCTAGCAATCAATAATGAGCCTGTATTTACTACCAAGATTAATTTTCAAGATGACACATTCACTCCACCATTTGATTATATTACCGATATAGGTTTACCTTATGGTGATAGAGGCAATGGTAACTTCTATGGTTGGACTAATGGTTCTGGAGTGCCTACCACTAATGTAGCATCAGCAAGGGGACTTGATAGAGGAATAACAAATGCAAGCTCGGATAGTGTGAAGTTGAAAAACTCTCTCAGCCTTATTCAAGGAAATACTAGTCCAAACAATGCACGTTGGGAAATAGCGGTGCCAAACGGAATTTACACAGTAAAATTATCAGTAGGTGATATCGGATTTATCAATAGCCAACATACTTTAAGAGTAGAAGGGGTAGTGGCAGTCAATAATTTTGTGCCTACTGGTTCAGTAAATGTCCAGACCAATCAAAATCTATGGCGTGTAGCTCAAGCAACAGCAACAGTAACAGATGGAAAGTTAACACTAGATGCACTAGGAGGTAGCAATACCAAAATCAATTATTTATTGATTGCACCATTTGATCCTGCAAGTGTACCACCTGTCATTAGTGCCAACTTTGATGGCTTTGAAAGCTCACCAGAGGTATATCGTGGAAGCGTACAAGTAACACTCAGCGCTACAGGACAAAATGGCTCTGTCATAAATAGTTTTACTTACAGTATTGATGGAGGTATAACTACAAGCTTTTACACTAGCCCAATTACCTTTAATACTGTGGGTGATTATACTCTCACTGTAAATGCAGAAGATAATAATGAAAATACAGCTACCGAAGTATATGAATTTAGTATTGAACCTGCATCAGGTGCTTTATTACGAGTAGAAAACATGACCAAAGTGCCAGGAACTCAAAGGGGATTTCCTGCGGATAATTACTATACTTTCTATCGCTTCCGCAGTCCAGGTCAGGCACTTGTGCATGATGACAATACGATGCGTATTCGCAATAATGGAACAAGTGATTTGATTATCAATGAAATAATAGTTGCTAATAATACGGTTACTGCGACTAACTCGGCTTATACTTTCACGATATTACCAAGTGGGCAGGCTTCTACTGTATTGCCTTTGGTAATTCCTGCGGGAGGTTTTAGAGATGTAAACTTTGTGTTTACTGCTGATCCGGGAGGAGGAAACAATGCCTTATTTAAAAGAAATGTATCTTTTGTTACCAATGCAGATAATAATTTAGATTTAGGTACTATCACACTACATGGTGGATTTGCCCCTCAGCCTGAAGGTGGAGATGAAATCCACGCACAAGAAGTGTTTGATGTTTTTGGTTTCCAGACTAGTATGTTGAGTATCGTGAATGATGCAGGTACGATTACCCCTCCAAATGGTACGCAATTCCGTCCAAGCTCAAATTTCCCGCTTGCTACTAATGTAGATGCTGGATACGAAGGAGATATGATTCTTTCTTCTAATTTTGTGCAAGCAGATCCAAGTCAGCCTGTGCGAGGTATTCAATTATCAGCACTTCATGGAGGACCAAGTGGTGCAGGAGCTAGATTTGTACAAACAAACGGAACTGGAACGGTAGGTGGAATCAGTTTTACTCACAATGATAATTGGTATCAGTCATTATTTCCTAAAAATGATGTAGCTGGTTTAGTCATCAATAACGATGTAGCTCCAACCATTACTGGTGCATTTAGAATAGCTGTTGAGAATTATCTATCAAGTGGGGGGAATAACATTAATGGTAGCCGTCCAGATTTATTGGGTTTAAGAGTGTATAAAGCGATTGACCAATATGGAAATATCATCCCTAATGAATATATCGTATTGCAAGATTATGTTCAAGGTGGGTGTGGTGCAGGTTCAGCGAATTGTGATTGGAACGATAATACTTTCTACTTTATCAATATCCGCCCAGAGGCTGTTCCTACGGTTACTGATATTCCAAACCAAACTACAGCCGCAAATGCTCCTTATAGCTTTATAACCTCTACCTTCTTTAATAAAGGATACCCAGGCAACAAATTGACTTACTCTGCTACATTGGTTAATGGAAATCCATTACCAAGTTGGTTAGTATTTAATCCTAATACAGGAGAATTTACTGGAAATGTGCCATTTAATGCAGCAAGTGGCTATGAATTAAGAGTAACTGCTACTGATCTAAATCTACTGACTGTAAGTGATAACTTTACTTTAACCATCACAAATACAGGCAATGCCTTGGCAATAGTGAGCAACCAACATTTAGAGTTTGACCTTACCAATGTAGGGAGTACTAATTCTTTAAATCTAAATATACTTAATAATGCTCTTGCAGGAAACCCTAGCCTAACGCTTAGCTCTGTGCAAATCACTGGTGCAAATGCAAGTGAATTTAATGTGAATATCATAAGCAATACTGTGGCAACACAATCAAATGCCACAATTGCTGTAAATTTTGCACCACAAAGCAAAGGACTGAAACAAGCCAAACTATTGATTACTAATAACTTCACTACCTTGCCACTAGAAATTCCATTATATGGTATCTCTACTGACCAATGTAATGAGATTGTGCTTGAAAAACGCATCAAAAGTGGTGTAAATGTGAATACAGATGTAAACGGAGTAGTCTGGGAAAATGACCAAGCATATCGCTCAGGCAATGTCCAATTAGATGCTCCTAATGTTACTCAAATCGCAAAAACAGATGATGATTTGGTTTACACCAAATATTTATCTTCTACTACTGATTTAGCTGCTATTCAGTACAATGTGCCATTGAGTGCAGGAAACTACTTAGTGAGAATGCACTTTGTTGAAAACTTCTTCAATGCTTCTAATTCAAGAGTATTTAGCATTGATATAGAAAATCAGAGAGCCTTGACTAGCCTAGATATTTTTAGTGAAGTAGGAAAAAGTACTGCTTTGGTAAAAGATTTCAATGTAAGCGTAATTGATAACTCTCTCAATATCAAATTTACTCCAACGGCTAACCGATTAGCTTTGGCAGGAGTAGAGATATTCAAAGTAACACCAATAGTTGGTTCTTTATCATTTAATACGCCTATTCTGACAAATCCCTCTTGTAATCAAGCAGATGGAATCATACAAGTAGGAGTAGATGATGCTGTGAATACAGTTACTTATACATTAGGAAATCAAAGCAATACTACTGGGCTATTTACAGGATTAATAGCAGGAAATTATATGATTACTGCACGAGAAGAAGGCGGATGTCTTGTTTCTGTAGCTTATACTCTAGATAATAGTAATAATGTTGATTTTGACTTGACTGCTACTCTAGTAAGCTGTTATAGCAATAGTGATGCGACGGCTACTGTAAATAATATTACAGGTGGAAATGGTAATTATACAGTTAGTTGGAATACAAACCCAGTCCAGAATAGCTTAATAGCTACTAATCTGGCCACGGGTAGCTACACAGTAACAGTAATAGATGGAAACGGCTGCGAAAAGTCTAAAACCATTCAAATTACCAAAGCGACAGGATGTCCGCTTACATTTAGAATCAATGCAGGTGGAGCAGCACAAACTGTAGCTGGAATTACTTGGACGGGTTGTACTCCTGGAAATTGTAACAGTTACACATCAGGTGGAGGATTTTCTTATACTCAACCTGGTAATCCAATCATTAATGGTGTAACAAGTCCATTAAACCAGACAATCTATCAATCTGAATGGACAGGTGGACAGGCTGGTGGAACTCCAGTTCCAGTAGGTCAAGTTGCTTTCTCTTATAATATACCTGTTAGCAACGGAAGTTATTTGATTCGTCTTCATTTTGCAGAATTAAACAAAAATGGAGCAGGTTTGAGAGTTTTTGATGTAAACATCGAAGGAGGAGCAAAAGAGTTAGTAAACTATGATATCTTCTCAGAAGTTGGGTATCGCACTGCTACTTTCAAAGAATTTACTTTTGCAATTACAGATGGTGTGATTAATATAGATTTCATTCGTCAAATAGAAAATGCAAAAGTGAGTGCAATTGAGATTATACCTGTGAATCCTTGCGCCAATGAGCAAGTAGCCCCTGTTTTAGTAGGCGTACCTTCTAATATGTCTCTTAGTTGTGGAGAAGCTGCTCCAGCCGTACCAACTATAACTGCAACTGATAATTGTGATGCGAATGTGATAATAGAATTTGCTGAGGTAAATAATGGTAACTCAATTATTCGTGCTTGGACGGCCACAGATGCCTCTGGAAATACAGCCGTTGCAAGTCAAACAATTACAAGAGTTACTGATGTACTTCCTCCTGTTTTAGCAGGTGTTCCACTTAATAGAAATCTTACTTGTGGAGAGATACTTCCTGAACCAGTAGTAGTAACAGCAAATGATAACTGTGATATAAGTGTAGCAGTAACTTACAGCCAAACACAAAATGGAAATGTAACTACTCGTACTTGGTCATCTACGGATGCCTCTGGAAATACAGCCACAGCTACTCAGACGATTACAATTATTGCAGATACTGAAGCCCCAGTTTTGGTAGGCGTACCTTCTAATGTAAGCCTGACTTGTAACGAAGTCTTGCCAACAGTACTGAGTGTAACAGCGACTGATAATTGTGATGTGAATGTAGTAGTAACTTACAGCCAAACACAAAACGGGAACATCACTACTCGCACTTGGACAGCGGCAGATGCTTCAAGCAATTCAGTAAGTTTAAGCCAAACGATTACAATTATTGCAGATACTGAAGCCCCAGTTTTGGTAGGCGTACCTTCTGATATAAGCCTGACTTGTAACGAAGTCTTGCCAACAGTACCAAGTGTAACAGCAACAGATAATTGTGATGTGAATGTAGTAGTAACTTACAGCCAAACACAAAATGGAAATGTAACTACTCGTACTTGGATAGCGGCAGATGCCTCTGGAAATACAGCCACAGCTACTCAGACGATTACAATTATTGCAGATACTGAAGCCCCAGTTTTGGTAGGTGTACCTTCTAATGTAAGCCTGACTTGTAACGAAGTCTTGCCAGCAGTGCCAAGTGTAACAGCGACTGATAATTGTAATGCAGATGTAGTAGTAACTTACAGCCAAACACAAAACGGGAGCATCACTACTCGCACTTGGATAGCGGCAGATGCTTCAAGCAATTCAGCAAGTTTAAGCCAAACGATTACGATTGCTTTACCTACACGCTATTATGCAGATGCAGACAATGATAGTTTTGGAGATGTTAGCAACTTCCAAGATATCTGTTCACCACAAGGTATTTATAAAGTAACTGTCATAGGAGATTGTAATGATAATGATGCTAGTATCTATCCCAATGCACCAGAGCTTTGTGATGGCAAAGACAATAACTGTAATGGACAGACTGATGAAGGAAATGTTTGTAATCCTATAACACCAGCCTTTGCAAAACGCATAAATACAGGTGGAGTGACTGTTCAGGCACTAGGTCACACTTTTGAAGCAGACCAAGGTTTTGTAGGTGGTAAAACTTATACTAATCCTCGTGTAAGCACTATCTCAGGCACTACAAGTTCTAATATCTATCTATCAGAGCGAAGTTCTACGCAAAATTTGGGAAGCTTTGCGTATGCGATTCCAGTTCCTGAAAGTGGTACTTACCAATTAAAACTACACTTTGCAGAGATTTACTGGGGAGCAACAGGTGGAGGTGTTGGCGGAGTCGGTAAGCGTGTGTTTAGTGTATCAGGGGAAGGAAATGCCTTGCTCACTAACTTTGATATATTTGCAGAAGTAGGTGCAATGTCAGCTACGGTCAAGCAGTTTAATATCTCAGTAACAGATGGAATATTAAATCTGAACTTTACAGCAAGTGTAGATCAACCTAAAATATCTGCGATAGAAGTGATTGGGACTAGTGCAGGCATAGACTGCTCAGGTTTTGCAGTAAGTAATTTTACTTCTACTAATCCTACTTGTGCAGGCAACAATGGTACAATTACTTTGAATACCACAGGTTTAGCAGGAGCGAGTTACAGTTGGAGTCATAATGCTTCTCTGAATAGCCCAAGCCTCACAGGTTTAGCCTCAGGAACTTACACTGTTACAGTTACAAGTTCAGACGGCAACTGTAGCACTCAAAGAAGTGTAACACTCGCCCCAGCGACAGGCTGCGGAGTAACAAACATAGAAAGCGTTTGGTTAGAAGCAGAATGTGCTATTCTAGGC
>JBBRUH010000073.1:0-15319 GCA_038248005.1 Cytophagales bacterium
ACTTAATGTATCTTCATCTCTTAATGGTTTACCTTTTTTAATCAAGTTTCTATATATCCATCTGACCCCAGCCTGAGGCATCAGGAAAATTTACCTTATCACCTTCATTAGATTTGGTGATGATGCCAATACTATTACTCAACCACTGGAAGAAAGCAATGAAATTTAATCCTTTGAGCATCATCGGAGGAGTAGAGGGGTGAGCCACTTGACGTAAAATCCCCACATTGGCATCTTGCACACCTATCGGAAAAAACATAAATCTTTTATCATTGACTCCCTCATTGATTTCCATAGAAAGACCATCCACGTCTTGGTCTGAATCGGGTGTACCATCCGTGACAAGAATCACAAAAGGACGATAATAGGATTGCCCCGTTTCCTTATACCAGCGTTTGCGGGCTTCAGTTTTATCTATTCCCGTTCTGACGGCATCTACTAGTTTGGTAGTGCCTCTTGCTTTAAGAATAGGCATCACAAATTTATCAATCAAAGCAGGTTCTTGAATACAAGATATATTAGAATTAAAAGCAATAATACACACTTCCAAACGCTGAGAAGCGATTTCATCGTTTCGAACTTGTCTATGAAACTCATCTAAACCTCTGTTCAATTCCTTGATGCGTTCGCCAGTCATAGAGCCAGATACATCCAGCACTAATACGCACAAGCACTTTTGTTCAAAATTATCAGGGGTTTCTGCTACAAAGTCATCAAATGCCATATTTATTTGGTTTTGTGATGATAAAATATTGATTTACTAGAATGAAAAATCAATCATTTAACATCAGAATAATAAGATTAACAAAGTAAAATGAGCAACTACTTAATTAAAGATTGAAATAATACCCTTTGTGATTTATCATTAAAAACTACCTAAATCTAGTAGATAAAGTTCTAATTTACTTCTATTTTTTGGGAAACACTAAAATAATTGCTTGGTATTAAAATCATTTAAATGAGTATAATGTTTGAAATCTTTGCTTTTGCCTATGTATTCACTCGCCATTGCTTGTATCCTCACAAGCAATTAATAAGTCTTTCCTCTTTTAAGGATAAACCCAATCGCTCGCCCTGCGATTCGTAGATGATTCAGCAAGGTAATCCTCCATCCGAAATGCCTTTTAAGAATAACGGCTCTATCCCAAAGAGATTTTAGTAAATATTTTCTAGAAAAACCTCCTTGTTTATATTTTGCCAATACTAGCCCTGTATTCTGCACGTTATCAGCTTTTTTGAGGGCTTTAATAAGCCAATCAATATCAGCACTAAACCGATGGTTAAGGTCATAAGGTTCGGTAATTTGTTTTTTGACAATGACTGCTTGGTGACAAACAACCATTCCCTTATCAAAATCTTGCCAACGCAGATTTTTTGGAAGATGGTGTGGCATTACTTCACTTCTTAGCCCTAGATAGTTGTTCTCTAAATCATAATAGGCAGCTTCGCCATAATAAATAGAGGCAGATGAACTTATTTTTAATACTTTTTCTAGGGTATCAGGGGCTTCTACGGCATCTCCAGCGTTCATAAACCAGACATACTCCCCTTGGGCGAGTGCTAGTCCTTTGTTCATAGCATCATAGATTCCTTTATCAGGCTCACTTTGCCAGTGGCTAATGCGTAATTCATATTTTTGAATAATTTGGAGGGTATTGTCTTGAGAAGCTCCATCTATGATGATGTATTCTATCTTTGGGTAAGTCTGCCCTATCACACTTAGAATAGTTTCTTCTAAATAAGCCTCGGCATTGTAAGTAATGGTAATGACGCTTACAAGTGGTAAATCTTCTGATTGAGTAGAATTCATAAATAATTAAGCCCTTCTATTTTTCTGGAAAAGTAATACAAACTTCCTTGATACCCAAATAGATTCCAAATAAAACAAGGCATAGTTTCTGATAAATTAATTAGTTTTGTATCAAGTATCATTAAACAAATTTTAGATTTATGAAAGCTTCCAAATCACGTAAAAAACCACTTTCAGAACGACTTTATCCTTCTGATGAAGTTTTATTATCATTTAAAGATGCCTTTCCAGGAGTAGAAATCACTTCGATTACTTGGAGTTGGGAATCACCTTATAAAATCTATCAAGCTTCTTTTGAGCATGAAGGTCAAGAGTATGAGGTAGAAATCACTGTCACAGGGCATTTTCTACTTGTAGAGATGGCTATATCACCAGAAGACTTGCCTGAGCTAGTCAGAAAAGCCATGCGTGAGCATTATCCCAATCAAAGCATAGACGAAGTAGAGCGTGTAGAATATAGTAACGGGATAGTCTGCTATGAAATAGAATTAGAAAAAGGTGAAAAATCTAGAGAAGTCCTCTTTCGTGAAGATGGACTTTTTATCGGTGTAGAAGAAGATTTATAAAACGAAGATTCGTTGACATTCACAACACTACACGACATTTTTTTTCATCACAAATACATTGGCTTGAATTACTCGAAAAAGGGTAACTGTTTAGGTACTTGATTTAGAATACTATTTCTGATTTTCATTTTTAACGAATAATTATTTTGCATTTCAAAGTAAAATTAACGAAAAATAACATTTATTTTTATTTTTAATAATTTAAACATATTTTATATTGAAAAATGAATAAAATACAAAATGATAAATTAAATAATATTATTTTTGAATACCTAAACAGTTACCTTAATTAAATTAAAACCAACTTTAAAACCCGCCAATTAGAGCATAGACTCAACCGATTACTGGCTCGGATGATTGATAAAGAACAGTTTGCTAAAACACCCAATTTTCAAAAAACCTATGATAAAATATCATACTCATTTATTCATTTGTCTTTTTCGTCTAGATGTCCGTTCTGATAACAACGCTTTTGAAAGAGCTATTAGAAATATAAAGGTCAAATAAAAAATATCAGGATAATTCAAATTTGAACAGCATTCTTTTGTGTCCTACATTATACCATCGATACTTTAAGGAAAAGAGAACTTAATCTCCTCTTTTTCTTTAAATATATTACTGCTCCGCCTGTTTAAATTAGACCTGAGTAGTCTTCATAAATAGATAGTCAAAATTAGTTTGCACTTTAATTTTGTTATAAAAACCTAAGGAACAATAATTAAATAAAGTAACAAGTTAGGTTAGGTAAAGCACTTATTATCAGATTCTTATAACCTAATAACCAAAGTAACTTATAACCAATATCTTCCTATGCAAGGTTTAGTCTTGATTTTTAATCCAGCGATTGCCCAAGTTTTTGGAGTGAGTACTTAGTGGCAAATTTACATTATCAGTAGAATACAAATAAATATACATATTAGCCTCTTTGTCTAAAAATTTCATGCTTGATATTTGAAGATAATCTACTCTAAAAGCACTCATTTCAGAAGCTTTATGATTAATATCAATCATTCCGTATTGATTAGAAATATACTCCTTTCCATCTATAAAAATAGTGGTATTCTTCATCACTTGATGGTCTTGGTCTAAAAGTTTGACTTTCTGAATAGGACGTGGATATTTTTCTACACACAGCTCCATAGACATATCTTCTTTGATATTGATGTCATAATCTAAACTAAGCCTCGCCAAACTAGCATCAAAAGCGGCAATTTCTAGTTTTTTTAAGTAAATTCTTTGCGGAATCTTGAGCTGAAAATTACCGTTGAGGTCAGTTTCTACAGCTTGAAATCCCTGTATATTAAGGAGCATTACCTTGATACCTGCCAATGGAAAATTATTTTTAGTCTTAATATTCCCTTTGAGGATATAGCACTTCTCTACTTGGATAGAAGCAGTACTGTCTTTACTTTCTTTTGCTTTGAAGACATATTGATTGTCTTTGATTTTTATATTTGATTTTAAAAACCTTGAGAGAGTAAATGATTCAGGGAGTTGTAAGTTGCCCTTAATATCACTTTTTATAAGGTAAGTATCTTCTAACAATACATTGATTTGGGGCATAGATTGACCTTTTTCATCATAGACACAGACATTGATTTGTGCCCGAATAGGTTTTATTTCCCCCAAAAAACCTGTTATTAGGATTAAAATTAAGACAATGCGCATATAGTTTATAGATGAATGTGTATTTATATTACAAGGTAAGATTTTTTTTTGATTTAATAAAATATTTAAGGAAGATAAATGAGTTTTTTTAAAGATTTGGTATTGATGTGTTTAAGAGGGATGGTTGAGTGCATAGTTTTTAGTTAAACTCTCACTCAATGGATTGTGAAGATGTACCTGCTCAATAGTATCCTTTCTTGTAATTGACTTACACAAGTAAAAGTCCTAGTTTCTAGTAATCACACATATTTTTTGCACTTTTCTCACAAAAAACAAAACAAAAATAATGGTTTTGGAGTACTGTATAAAAAAGTACTCGGTATGCATAATATTTTTTAGGTTTTCTTGGGAATTTTAATCCTAGCGATGTATCTTTATAAAATCAAATTAAAAACTTCCTTATTTATAAATAAATAAGTCTCTGTAAAATAAATTTTTGAAAAATTAAACTCTTATAAAAACATGGCAAAGCAATATTTTAGCCGACGTAACCTTAATTTCCTCCTTAAAGAAGTGTTTGATGCAGCTTCTGTAACTCAACACCCAGAATTTTCGCACATAGATGCAGAAGCCATCGACATGATTATAGATGCTACTGTACAGATTGCAGACAATATCTCTGAGCCTATCGCTCAGGAAATGGATCGTAACCAAGCCGAATATAAAGATGGTGGAGTAACTGTTCACCCCAAAGTGAAAGACTATGTAAATGCAATGGGCGAGGCAGGTCTTATCGGTGCATCAGCCTCTTTTGAAGATGGTGGCTCACAACTACCACACATTGTTAATGCCGCTGCTAGCTTCGTATTGAGTGCAGCCAACAATGCTATCACTTCTTATGTAGGCTTGACAGCAGGTGCAGCAGGTCTGATTGCAAGTTTTGGTAATCAAGAACTTAAAGATGCTTACTTACCTAATATGTATGCTGGTAAATGGCAAGGTACTATGTGTCTTACTGAGCCTCAAGCAGGTAGTTCATTGCACTACATTACTTCTTCTGCAAGCCCTGTAGAAGATGAAGGAATGTATAAAATCAAAGGACAAAAAATATATATCACTTGTGGTGATCACGACCAAACTGAGAACGTAGTTCACCTTTATCTTGCTAAGATTGACGGTGCTCCTGCAGGTACTAAGGGTATCTCTCTTTTTGTAGTTCCTAAATTTCGCTTAGAGAATGGCGAATTGATAGACAATGATGTGAAAACCATCGGAATCTATCATAAAATGGGTCAAAAAGGTGCACCAGCCATTCACCTCCAAGCTGGAGCAGATGATAACTGCTACGGATGGTTAGTAGGTGAGCCTCACCGTGGCTTGACTTATATGTTTCAGATGATGAATGAAGCTCGCATCGGAGTAGGTACTACGGGTGCTGCTATTGCTTCTACGGCTTATTATGCTGCCTTAGAGTATGCCAATGAGCGTCCACAAGGTCAGCGTCTAACTGTAAAAGGACAAGATCCTAATACACCCCAGACTATGATTATCAATCACCCAGATGTACGCCGTATGTTACTTTTACAAAAAGCCATCACAGAAGGCTCTATGGCATTGATTTTTCAAGGTGCAAAATATGCTGATATGATTCACACTACAGAGGGTGAAGAAAAAGAACGCTATCAGTTATTACTTGATTTCCTTACACCTGTTATCAAAACCTATCCTACTGAGATGGGCTCAAAGTCGGTCAATGAAGGATTGCAGTGCTTTGGTGGTGCTGGTTATTGTGAAGATTTTCCTCTTGAGCGTCTATACCGTGATATCAGAATCACTACTATCTATGAAGGTACTACTGGAATCCAATCTCAGGCTTTACTAGGTAGAAATATCACTATGAAAAATGGCAAAGCAGCCATGGCTTATTTTGAAGAAGTAAATCGTGATATGAAAGCAGCTCGTACCTACGATGATTTGAAGCCTTATGCAGATAAACTTGCTAAATATGCTCAGAAGCTACAAGAAGTAACTCAGCACTTAATTGGCTTTGCTATGAAAGGTGATGCTGAAAGATTCTTATCAGATGCTACATTGTATATGGAGTTCTTCGGTACAGTAGCAGTTGCTTGGCAATGGCTCAAGCAAGCTACGATTGCTAAAGAAGCAATGGTAACTAAGAATCCACAAGGAGATGAACTAGCTTTCTATGAAAGTAAATTACATACAATGCGCTTTTTCTATGCCTACGAATTGCCTAGAACAGAAGGTCTAGCAACTCGTCTGCTTGATGATGAAGTACTTACTTTATTAGAAAAAGAAAAAGAAGTATTGGTCTAATTAAAGACTATCAACCTATATAAATTATAAAACAGTGGAAAAACCTAGCCTTTTTGGTTAGGTTTTTTTTGTTTTAGAGCTGTTTGGAGAGAAAATAGCAGAACATTTGATAGAGAATTATCGCATATTCTAAAAAGAACCTTCAAACTTAGATGAAAAAACTACAAAACTATCCAAAAAATACCACTCCTAATCTTTGCGTATATATATGTGTTGTGCTGTTACTTTTGACTTGTACTACTCCTCTTTCAGCACAGACTTTCCCTGCCAAGCCTAGCAATTATGTAAGTGATTTATCAGAGGTACTGACTTTTGAGCAAGCCAAACACCTCAATGATACTTTGGCTTATTTTGAGCAAAAGACAAGTAACCAAGTTTTTGTATTGATTGCAGATACACTTGATGGCTTAAAGCTAGAAGATGCTACCATTCAGATTGCTGAAAAATGGGGTATTGGTCAAGAAGAGTTTGACAATGGAGTATTGCTTGCTGTATTTTTAAAAGATAGAAAACTACGCATAGAAGTAGGCTATGGCTTAGAAGGAGACCTTCCTGACCTTGCCGCAAGCAATATCATTACTTATACTATCACTCCTCGCTTTAAAGAGGACAAAATCTATGAAGGAATCCGAAATGGTGTATATCAGATAATGGCAAGAACAGACAGTGCCTATATCGCCAAAATGGCTATTCTCTCTAAAAAAAGAGAAGCAGAATATGAACTAAGAAAAATAGAAGAAGATGCTGAAATTAAGCGTATTACCAAAGTAGTAAACCGTGTCTATGCCATCATTTTTATTGGACGGTGTTTTCCTTTGTTTTATCTACTTACCTGGCTTGTATTTATTCGGTTTCGGAGTCAGTTTCCTGAGCAAGTGAATCCCTCAGGGACTTATCCTACTTTTAATGATGCTTCTAGCTCAAAATTATTTTATCAAAGACTTCGCCAAGCATTAGGGATATTTTCAGCACTACTCATCTTGGATGCTTTGTTCTTTCAGTTAGTTTATAATATCGCCTTAGCTATATTTAATTTTGCAAATGAGAAAGAAAATATTTTCATAGCACTTCCTTTGTTTGGTTTAATCATATATAGCTATGTATTCATACGAAGGAAGATGAGGAGATGGTTTAAGAAGAAAGATTTGGCATATATCGTATTTTATAATTTTCTTTTTAGCGTTTTAGTTTTGATTCCTGTATTTATATTTAGGTACTATGAATTTAGTCTATTTTTGGACAGTATAAATGCCTATAACTACTCATTGTACTACACAGACCGCACAATATGGGACACAGTTTATTGGGGTATTCCCTTAATAATACTATTTCATTTTTATATTTATAGACAGCCCAAGTGGTGGTTTAGCCTAAAAGGAGGCAGTAGTGGTGGTTCTTATAGCTATTCATCTAAAGGTTCATCTTCATCCTCTTCTAGTTGGGGGAGTTCATCTTCATCCTCTTCTAGCTGGGGGAGTTCATCAAAATCTTCCTCTTCCTCATCTTCTTCGCCATCCTCATCTTCATACTCATCTGGGTCTAGTAGCTTTGGCGGTGGTGGTGGTGGTAGCTTTGGCGGTGGTGGAGCAAGTGGTTCGTGGTAGTAGAACATTCTTGATTCTTACAGATTATATAAAGCAATGAAACATACAAAGAAATCTAATTTACCTCAAAAAACCTGTGTTACTTGTGGGCTTCCATTCACTTGGCGAAAAAAATGGGAAAAATGCTGGGAGGATGTTAAGTATTGTAGTGATAGATGCAGAAAAAATAAATCTTAAATTTTGGTTTATGAAGAGATAGATTAAAGGTTTAGAGTATTATTTACCATTAAGAAACAAGAGATTTTTAGCTTCAATTCTACTTTGTTCTTTACCATTAAGGAATTAAGTTTCATTAAGAAATAGGAGATTTTTAGCTTCAATTCTACTTTATTCTTTACCATTAAGGAATTAAGTTTCATTAAGAAATAAGAGATTTTTAGCTTCAATTCTACTTTGTTCTTTACCATTAAGAAATTAAGTTTCATTAAGAAACAAGAGATTTTTAGCTTCAATTCTACTTTATTCTTTACCATTAAGGAATTAAGTTTCATTAAGAAATAAGAGATTTTTGGTACTACAAAAAAGACTTCAAACCTCAGTACTGAGATTTGAAGTCTTTGATTAAAAGATTGCTTATTGCTAGGCAAATGTTATTTTGCTGCTGAGTAGTTTTTGGTTACTTGCTCCCAGTTGACAAGATTCCAAAATGCAGCGATATAATCAGGACGACGGTTTTGATAATTCAAGTAGTAGGCATGTTCCCACACATCTAACCCCATGATAGGAGTGCCACTACAGCCAGCATCGGACATTAGTGGATTATCCTGGTTAGCAGTAGAACAGATAGCAAGTTTGCCATTTTCTACGCAAAGCCACGCCCAGCCTGAGCCAAAACGAGTACCAGCAGCAGTAGTAAATTCCTCTTTCATCTTTGCAAATGAGCCAAAAGCTGAGTTGATTGCGTCTGCAAGTTCGCCTGTAGGCTCACCACCTCCCTCAGGAGAAAGAATAGTCCAGAACATACTGTGGTTATAATATCCACCGCCATTATTGCGGACAGCCATATTATCACATCCTAAGTCTGTTACGATGTTCTCGATAGTTTTGCCTGCGAGGTCTGTGCCTTCAATAGCATCATTTAGTTTTGTTGTATAGCCTGCATGGTGTTTGCCATGGTGTATTTCCATGGTCATTTTATCAAAGTGAGGCTCTAAGGCATCAGTAGCATAAGGTAAAGCAGGGAGTTCGAAAGCCATAATTTTATTGTTTTAGGTTAAAAAAATTTGAAAATTAATTATAAAATAGGTTTTGAAAAAAATCAAATCCTACTATAGCAACCTTCCAAAGTTGATTTAGTTTCTTAATCTTTGAAAAAACTTCGTCAATATTTCTTTACAATCATTTTCTAAAATACCTGAGATGACTTGTGTTTTGGGGTGTAAGATGCGTCCATCTTTTCGGCTGAGGTTTTGATAGAGTGTAAAACCTCTTTTATCATCATCTGCACCATAAACGATGGTGTGAGGCTGTGCCCAAAAAAGTGCACCTGCACACATAAGGCAAGGGGCGAGGGTTACGTAAAGCGTACAGTTTTGGAGATATTTCCCTCCAAGGGCTTGTGTGGCAGCAGTGATGGCTAAGATTTCGGCATGGGCAGTCACGTCATTGAGCCTTTCGGTCTGATTGTGGGCTTGTGCCAATATCTGTCCATTAGCAACTACCAATGCACCTACGGGTATTTCTCCTTCTTCATAAGCCATTTGTGCTTGCTGAAGTGCTTTTTGCATAAAAAATTCGTGGGTCATATTACAGTGTCAAATAACAGTATCATATTTCAGTAGCAAATAATAGTGTCGTATTGCAATATCATTTCCCACTCCACAATTCTAACATCTCACTCCTCGCTTCCCAATTCTCGCTTCTAAAGTTTTTGTTCCTCACTGCTTAGCTTTTTTTGGTAATTTTTATTACTGGGTTCTGCAAGATATTTTTCTAAGGCTTCTATGTATGTAGGGTTTTTAGGATAATAGAGTTTTGCTATTTTCGAGTAAGGAGTGATATAAAACAAAAAAGAAGTTGCTGCTATCAACACACATCGAGAGAGTAAATATCGGTAATGTAAAATAGCAATTGGCTGCTGTGATACTCTGTACTGAAAAAGCACAAACATAATCGCTACTATAAAACTTGCCAAGACATATCGTAGTATTTCGGCAGCATAAGGGAACAATAGGAGTTTAAACATAATACCTATCATTGCTACCAAAGCCACTAAATAGACAAAAATACTCAAGAAGTTAAACTTATAAGGGCTTGGAGAAACTTGCCATTGTGCAGGTAAAAATGCTTGCACTATATAAAACAAACCTAAGCCTACTAAACCGACAGGCAAAAAGTACATCCCAAACTCAAAGCCCCTTATCCTAAGTACAAAACCTAAAAAAGCCACTAGGGCAAAACCTATCTCTAAATACCGAGGAATATTATTTTGTGTTTGCATTAACGAAAACCAATTTTTGTATCTGTATTAATAAATCCTGTCAAATCATCTTTTAGAGGATTATTAAAGATTTGTGCTAAGGTAACAGGTTTGTCAAAGGTTTTGTTAAGTTTATTTAACTCAGAGATTTTATTGGCATTGTCCACAGAAAGCTCCCCAAATTTATGAATCCCTAGCAAACGTCCTTCACGAAGAAGTGCTTTGTCTAAGTTGCGAATATCAGTATTAAAAGTAGAGATAATCTTCAGATTAAGTACGTCTGACAGCAATCCATCAGAGATATTGAGCAAGTTAGCGATAGAGGTTTTGTCAGTACTAAAGCTATCTCTTGTCTGCACAGAATCTTCTGACTCTTCTATCACCAACACAGAGTGCTGGTAGTCAGAGATAAACGTAATCAACTGAGGGTTAGCCAATTCACGCAAAAGCGTAATAGGATAAAATATAAAATTAGTTTCAGGCTTAGCTTGTGAGATAAGGTAGCGAATGTAATTGGTCTTGCCACTTCCTGTAAGCCCATGAAAGATAAAAAGCCCAGAGCGTTCCTTCTGATGAATCATCTTCATAATCTCTTCGTGCTTTTGCTCAAAACCTTTTCCATAATAGAGGTTTAAGTCATTAATCTGAGGCTGACGAATTTCGTATTTATTAAGCCTTAGTCCATCACGAGGCATCGAGCTGACAATATTGATATAACGTTTGGTATCATGCTGAATCTCTACAGTGCATTTTTCTGCCAACTCAAATATGAGCATAAGCTCAGTAGTATTCATTGTTTCTACTGCCAATACTTCGTGTGGACGAAAAGTAATATCTTCTAAATTTTTGACATTGTCATTATTGACACTCATCACTATCTGTTCATCTTTCAAAAACAAATACCAATCTATGGAGTAACGTTGTTCTTTTTTATTAAAATAAGTATTATGACGATAGATGTGAGTTTCGCCATAGCCATTTTTGACCAATAATTTGATAAAACTATTTAGATTTACTAGCTGATTACTCTCAAAATAGTCATCTACGGTATATTCAACTAACTTTTGGTTAAATTTATTGATGAGGTAGTAAGACTCGTAGAAATAACTTCCGTCAAAGACATTGTATTTGCCATAAAACTGATTTGGTAATTTTTCTTTTGACATAAAGAAGGTGTTGATATTTTAATGAAAAGGAATTTAAGCCTACAAAGTTACATAAATCATTAGAAATTAAAATGATATACAATTGCTTTTTTCAAATTGGCAGAGAAAGAGTTACTTTAAGTGAAGCTTTCTACACAAATACTAACTTCTAGGGTGAAAATCTTTAAGCGTTTGGCGAAGATAATCTCTATCCAAATGCGTGTAAATCTCAGTAGTGGTGATAGACTCATGTCCTAGCATAGACTGTACTGCTCTTAAATCTGCACCTCCTTCTATTAAATGAGTGGCAAAAGAATGCCTAAAAGTATGAGGGCTAACATTTTTGGCAATACCTGCCAATGCTGCCAAATCTTTGACTATCATAAAAACCATCACCCTAGAAAGTGGACTTCCTCTTCTATTCAAAAAAATAAAATCTTCTTTACCTGATTTAATTTCTACATGGCACCTTACCAATTCTAAATATAGCTGAAGGTGTTTTTTAGCATCTTGCCCTATAGGCACAAATCGTTCTTTATTGCCTTTGCCAAGTATTTTCAAAAAATCAATGTTAAGATATAAATTACTGATTTTCAAGTTAGTAAGTTCACTTACCCGCAAACCCGAACTGTACAAAACCTCAAGCATTGCTCGGTTACGTGTACCATCTGAACGAGATAAATCAATGACCGAAAACATCTTGTCTATTTCTTCAAGGCTCAATACATCAGGGAGCTTGCGACTCAGACGGGGGCTTTCTATCAATGCTACTGGGTTATTAATGATGACCTCTTCTAATAACAAGTATTTAAAAAAGCCTTTCAATCCTGATAGAATACGAGCTTGTGAGGCTTCTGCTACTCCCAAATCATTGAGGTAGCCCAAAAACTGAATCAAATGAGCCATTTCTACTTTTTGTGGAGCAATTGATAATTCGATTATCTCAAAATATTCGTTTAGTTTGCTTACATCACGCAGATACGCCTGCCAAGAGTTTTCAGAAAGCCCGCGTTCTAAGCGGAGATAATTTTTAAAGCCTGTGAGGTATGTATCCCAATTCATTTTTTTAATTTTTTATGCAAGTTAGTATGATAAGATTTATTATGCAAGATGATATTTGAAGATGATAAAAAGTAAAAAACATCTTAAATTGAAAGCTTCGGATACTCAAAACCATAAATTTTTGCCTTTGGTTATACTTCATTTCAAGTTTTCGCTTTAGTTTTGTTGCTATGAAATTGATTGAAGTAAAAGACGCTCAAACCAAAAAGGCATTTTTACACCTGCCTTTAAGTATATATAAAGATGATTCAGGGTGGATTCGTCCTTTGGATAAAGATGTTGAGACTGTATTTGATCCACAAAGTAACCCATGCTTTGAGCATGGTGAGTTGATTCGCTGGATTTTGGAAGACTCACAAGGAAAAATCATCGGGCGAGTGGCTGCTTTCTATGACAAAAGAACCGTGAATGCGGGCAATGAGCAACCTACAGGAGGTCTTGGTTTTTTTGATTGTATTGATGACAAAGAAGCGGCTTTTGTGTTATTTAAAGCAGCAGAAGATTGGCTCAAAAGCAAAGGAATGGAAGCCATGGACGGACCTATTAATTTTGGTGACCGTGCCAGGTGGTGGGGACTTCTAATTAAAGACTTTACAAATCCTAACTATTGCACCAATTATAATCCACCTTACTATCAGCAGTTATTTGAAAGCTATGGCTTCAAAGATTATTTTCAGCAATATACTTACAGAAGGCTCATCAGTGGGCCTAAACTAGGAGATTCTTTCTATGCCAAAGCAGAACGAGTTCGTCGCAATGAGTCTTATAGTTTTAGCCATATTCAAAAGAAAAAACTACCTGAATATGCGGAGCAATTCAGAGCTGTTTATAATGCAAGCTGGGTCAAGCATACTGGTGTAGCAGAAATGGAACCTGATGAAGCCCAAAAACTCATGGCACAACTAAAACCTGTCATAGACGAAAGATTGATTTGGTTTGCTTATTATAATGATACTCCGATTGCCTTTATAGTGATGATTCCAGAGCTAAATCAGCTTTTTAAATATGTCAATGGAAAACTAAATGTGTTGGGTAAACTCAAATTTGTCTATCACCGTTGGCGTGGACATGGTAAAAAAATATTAGGCTTGGTAGTAGGTGTGATTCCACGTTTTCATGGGCGAGGTCTTGAAAGTGCTTTGATTGCAGAGTTTTCGAGTATTGCCTATGGTTCTAATTTTTCGTATGAAGAGTTAGAGTTTAATTGGGTAGGAGATTTTCACCCTACAATGATGCACATGTATGAGAATTTACTTGCTGAAATATCCAAAGTACATATCACTTATCGTAAATTATTTGATGAAACCAAAGAATTTAAAAGGCATCCTGTCATCAAGTGAGATATAAGTTGTAGATGATGGGTTATTAGTTTGTAACAGCCTGATAATGAGTTTTTTACACATATTAAATCAGATATTTATTCTGATACTATTACTTAATAGCATTGGTTTTCTGATTTTTTTCGTAAATTAATGTGCCATTATTCTTTTGATAACATTGATTTTTACTTTTAAACCAATGCCATGAAACTAAGCCTAACTGAAGAAGACTATTTAAAAGCTGTGTATTATCTATCAGAAAACACGCCTGATAGAGGCATCAGCACCAATGAAATCGCCAAAAGAATAGACATTAGTGCGGCTTCGGTCAGTGATATGCTTAAGAAGCTAGATCAAAAAAAACTACTCAATCACATAAAATACCAAGGAGTTACATTAACTGACTTGGGTAGAGAGCAGGCTCTTCATTTGGTCAGAAAACACAGACTTTGGGAAACTTTCTTGGTACAAAAACTACAATTCACATGGGATGAGGTACACGAAATAGCAGAACAACTTGAGCATATTCAATCCAAAACATTGGTAGAAAGGCTAGATGCTTTTTTGGATTACCCTTCTTTTGACCCACATGGAGACCCTATTCCGAATGAAAAAGGTGAAATCACCGTACAAAAACGAATTTACCTTAAAAACGCTCCTTTTCATAAACTACTCAGAGTCATAGCCGTAGAAGAAAACACGCCCCAATTCTTAAAATACCTCAATAAAATCAACATCCAAATAGGTACACAACTCAAAGTACTGGACCGAATAGAGTTTGATGATTCTCTCGAGATAGAAATAAATGCCCAACACATTCTAATGATTTCAAGAGAAGTAGCCGATAATATCTATGTGGCTCAGTTTGTTTAGGCTAGCTCGTGCATCACGAAATGCTACAAAGTGTGTTAGAGTAAAAATTTTTGGCTCGTAGTGTGAAGCTCCAGCTTCGCACAAGTTCAGATTAAAAATCTTTAGCTCTGTAGCCTGGATTGCAAATCCAGACTAGCGGGGGGGATAGAGATATAGACTTTCCAAGTTTTGAAAACTTGGAAAGTCTGAATGAGTCAATGTATCACCAAGCCTTATTAAAACCTTGTATGAATTTAAAATAATTGCTAGTTAGCGATTTCAAAATAACCGTCCTGTAATTGATGTATTATAATTCCATCTTCATCAAAAGCAGTTAACTGAAAATTTCCTTCGGTATGAGTAGAATATTGTTGTGAAATATTTATCTGCCCTACACAAGGGTAATTTATCCAATCTTCTTCTTTAATTAATTTGGATGTTGTAGCTTTTACATCTCCTATGTATTTCTGTAAGATAATTTTAAAATTAGATGTTTCGTCAAAGCTATAAGTTCTCGTTGCTTTCTGTTCTAAAAGCTCTTTTGCATAAATCGTAAACCTGAAGCCATCTTGAGTAAAATAGATATACTGAATTTGA
>JBBRUH010000074.1:0-15316 GCA_038248005.1 Cytophagales bacterium
CTCATAGTATTTAAAATAAACCACTAAAATACAGATTTATCCTTAGTTTTGCTACTTTCATAAAGTTTTACAGAGTTTTCAACTTGTATTATGGTGCGTATCCTTCTAGTGCGTTGAATGTAGTATGGGCGGTGATAGGTGTTTTTTATTTACTCAAAAGCAAAAAGTATGTCTCCAAAAAAGTTTCTTGATCTAAGTCATAATATTCGTGAAGGGATGATTACCTATAAAGGACTTCCTGCACCGATAATTTGTGATTATTGGACTCGTGAAGAGAGCAAAGCCTTTTATGGCAATGATACTACTTTTCATATCGGCAAGATAGAAATGGTAGGAAATACAGGAACATATATAGATTGTCCTTTTCATAGATATGAAAATGGGAAAGATTTTACTCAGATAAATTTAAGCCATTTGGTAGATTTAGAAGGCATCTTAATAGAAGCACCTTATCAATCGGGCTTAGAAATAGGGAAAGAGTTTTTCTTAGGGAAAGACCTTCATCAAAAAGCTATCCTCATATACACTGGATGGGCTACATACTGGAATAGTGAGCAGTATTTTGAAAATCATCCTTTTGTCAATGAGGAAGCAGCATTTTATCTAAAAGAGCAAAAGGTGAAGTTAGTAGGCATAGATTCACACAATATAGACAATACACAGAAAAATACCCGTCCTGTGCATTCTATCTTGCTCAAAGAAAATATTCTTATTGTAGAGCATCTTTGTCAGCTTGAAGGACTTAGAGGGCATTCGTTTTCGTTTACGGCTGCACCTCCTAAGATAGAAAATTTTGGTACTTTTCCAGTAAGAGCGTATGCTACTTTACACTGAAAATTGGCTATAAAGAGTCTTTACTTACCTTTCCTTTTCCACAAAAGGCGGTAAGCTATGATGACTACTACGGCGAGAATACCTAAGAACAAGGCTCTTTTAGCAAAAAATACAAATAATTTGAAACCAAAAAAGAGGATGATAATTAATACGATAACTTTAAGAATACCTTTCATGAGCGTATAGTTTATATGGTTTGGAAAATGGATTTATAACAGAATATATTTACTACTGTTTTATGTTTAGTACTGTGCAATACAAAGTAACAAAAAACAATCCATATTTCCAAATAATAAAAGACTAAAATTTAGGCAGGATGCTTTGTTTTTAGGTAAGCGATATAGGCTTTTAGATTTTTCTTAAACTTAGTATAAAATTCATTCGTAAAATCATCTTGCTTTTCACGGTATCTCCGATAAGACATAAAGAAGGCATTGTTAGGCACTTCATCTTCAAAAGCTTTTTCGTAACGCTCAGGCTGTGAGAAAGATACAGTATCTAAGGTTTGAATTATTTTCTTGATTAAGGCCTCTTTCTTTGATTTCTTTTCTTTGTCTAATTGCTTTTCAGTAAAACTATTATAGAGTGATTCTAGCTTTTCTGCTCCAGCTAGGATATGCTCATAAAATTTTCCACCATCTTTTTGTCCATTGATAAAGGCTTGATAATCAGCGGATTGCTCTCCATATTTACGGATGAGATAGAGTTTTGCACCAGAATCTCCTATAAAATCAGCTAAATTTTCATTGTAACTCACATCTCCATTAAACCAGATAGTACCATGAGTCATCTCATGAATAATCAGACTAGCCAAGCCTCCTTCTGACCAATAAAGCATATCTGACAAGATAGGGTCTCTAAACCAACCCAAAGTGGACCAAGCTGCAGGGTTATAGACATTGACATCTAAACCCTTAGTTTCTAGCTCATTAACCAAACGATTGGCAAGTGTAGAATCAAAATATCCCTTGTAAGGCATTTCACCAAAAGGGCCATAATGCCAAGTATAAGGCTCAAGTGCAAAAGTCTTACTTGCCGTAACTGCCCAAAGCAAGGGAAGGTCTTTTTGATCAAAAATACGCTCGAAGTTCCCATTGTCTTCTAAGCCTAGCGAATCAACTGCAAAGCGTTTGATTTCCTTGATGAGTTCTATTTTTTGTTTAAAATAAGTCTTTACCGAATCAGGATAGGTAGAAGTTTCTAAAAACTCAGAAGGAGTCTGAGTATTCCACAAAATATTCATTTGCCCGATTCCTTGCCTGATTCCGTAGATAATCAAGTTAAAATAAAGAATTACTAAAAGAAGTAATACAAATAAAATAACACGAAAAACTTTGCGCCGCATAACTTGATAATTTGTGATGAGGTATAATTCAATTACTATAATTTAGACACAAGCAATTTTGTCAATTCTTCGGGAGTGTCTTCCTCCTTCAAATTCCGTTTCTAGAAAAGTTTTTATGATTTCTTGTGCTTCTTCTAAAGAAATAAACCTTGCAGGAATAGCCAATACATTTGCATTATTGTGTTGGCGTGCAAGGGCTGCCAATTCTGTATTCCAACATAAAGCACAGCGAATTTGTTGGTGTTTATTGGCAGTAATCGCAACTCCGTTACCACTACCACAGATGACAATGCCTAAGTCGTATTCTCCTGCTTCTACGGCTGAGGAGAGTGGATGAACATAATCAGGATAATCTGTAGATTCATCACTAAAGGAGCCAAAATCTTTGATTTCATACTTGTTTTCTAGTGTTGAGATAATGGTTTTTTTATATTCAAATCCAGCGTGGTCGCCTCCGATGGCTATTTTCATTTTATTTATTTTTAAAGGATACCTAAAATTAAACACAAAATTAAAGAATAAAAATTTGAGTTTGATGCCTAAACCTTCAAAATAATAAATAAAGAGGTATGTATAACTCTCGAAAACATCTTCGTAAAACAATATATTTTCACTTTTTTATAATATATCAGCATAAATTTTGATTAAGAATAGAGGTTATCTGACAATTTTTGTGGAGAATGAATAATTAAAGTTATTTTGAAAATATATCTACCTGATAATGAAAAAGTTAGATATATTAAAGATGCTAGATTTACTATTTACCACAAAAATTGTCATACAACCAGGATAGACTTCTGTTAATAAAAAAACAAAATGATACAAAGAGATAATCAATACTGGAGCATCAGTTATGATGAAGCAAACCAAGCAGTCATCTGTACTTGGAAAAGCACTTCTGAAGACATGACTGACGATGAGTTTAAAATTGAAATGACTTCGTATGTAGAGGTAGTAGAAAAATATCAAGTACCTAAATTACTTCTTAATTTGAGAAATGGTGGCTATACTATTGCCCCCGAAGTGCAAGAATGGGTAGCAGACGAAATAGCACCACGTGCCATTCAGGCAGGTCAAAACAAAATAGCAACTATCCTCTCTCAAAATATATTTTCACAAGTATCTACACAGCAAATGATGGAAGAGGGAGATATACCCCTTATTCAACAGCAATATTTTGAAGATGTGGAGACAGCAAGTCAATGGCTTTTTGAGGATAATTAAGAAAGCAATTTGTATCTATCAATCATTCAAAACTATAAATCCCTAAAAAAATATTATATTAGCACCTAATTTTAATATTTAGAGTATTTATGAAAATTATCAACGGACTAGAAGAACTAAAAACCCTAGTAGGGCAAGAGATAGGTGTAAGCGATTGGCTATTAATAGACCAAGACCGTATCAATGCTTTTGCAGATGCCACGGGTGATCATCAATGGATTCACATCAATGCAGAAATGGCTGCCAAATCGCCATTTGGTTCTACCATCGCTCACGGGTTTCTGACTCTTTCTTTGATGCCTATGCTTATGGATCAGATTTGGAAACTAGAAGGTGTCAAAATGGGTGTAAATTATGGTACAAATAAAGTGCGTTTTACTGCTCCCGTTCCTGTCAATAGCAAAGTGCGTTTGCGAGCAGTTTTAGAAAAGGTAGAAGATATACCAGGTGGAGTACAAATTATCAATAAATCTACCTTTGAGATAGAAGGAAAGGATAAGCCAGCTTGTATTGTAGAAGGGCTTTCTTTGGTTTACTTTTAGAATTTATTCTCCAAAACCAATCATTAATCATTAATCACCTTGTAATCACAAAAACAGATATGACTATTTTTGAACACCCTGCCTTGCACGTAAAATATGACGAAAAAATGAATACTATCTTTGAAGAGTGGCAGCTAGATTTTACGACACCACTCACTAGCAAAGAGCTTAGAGATGTATGCAATAAAATCTTAGATACCCTCAAAAATTATCAAGTCAAAAAGTGGTACTGTGATTTGAGTGAGCAAAAAACAATAGATGTAGAAGACCAATTCTGGCAAGAAGAGTTTTTTTATCCTGAGATGATTCGCCATGGGCTTAAAGTAGCTTGTCTGGTAGATACTAAGAATATACTAGGTACTGTTTATACCAAAAACTGCCTACAAAATATAGAAGAACAGAAGGTTCAGATTGAGGTATTTAATCACCAAAAAGAAGCTAAACAATGGCTCTCTGAAGTAAAAGAGTAGTAATAAGTATCTTTTTGGATTATATGTTTTTTAAATTCTATTGGCTTTTAGTCTATAAATAAAGGCTGATAGATTTCTTTGTTTTTTAGTCTGGTATTTCTAAGGTTTCATTTTTACGCTAAAATACTATGAAAATCTTCTCTGTTGCACAAATTCAAGCTTGGGATGCTTATACCATCCAACACGAACCCATTGAATCTATTGATTTAATGGAACGTGCTTCGGAGGCATTTGTAAAGGCTTTTTGTCATCATTTTGATACAGAGAAAGAAGTCAATATATTTTGTGGAATGGGCAATAATGGGGGAGATGGCTTGGCAGTAGCAAGGCTTCTCTCACAAAGAGGTTTTAAGATAAAGGTGTATTTAATCCGCTATACAGCACAGGGAAGTAAAGATTTTCAAGTTAATTTTCAGAAAGTAAAAGAAATAGCGTATCCAAGAGAGATTGAAAAGGCAGAAGATATCCCTCAAATCTCACAAGAAACAATCATCATAGACGCTCTTTTTGGCTCTGGACTGAATAGACCTCTTGAAGGTCTGCTGGCAGAAGTAATCAATGTACTCAATCAATCTAGTGCTATCAAGGTATCAATAGACATTGCCTCAGGGCTGTATGCAGATACTCCTACAGAAGGAAAGGCTATCTTTAAAGCTGACTATACTATCTCATTTCAAGCTCCCAAACTGGCTTTTTTACTTCCTCAGAATGCAACTTATGTAGGTAAATGGGAAGTGGTAAATATAGGCTTACATCTTGATTATGAGCAAAATACAGCAAGTGATTATCATTTGCTAGATACACTACTCGCCAAATCAATGTATCAGCCGAGGCATAAGTTTTCTCATAAAGGTACTTATGGACATGCCTTGCTTCTAGTAGGAAGTTATGGCAAAATGGGTGCAGGCGTATTAGCTACTAAGGCAGCACTTAGAGCGGGTGCAGGCCTTGTAACGGCACATATTCCTACTTGTGGGTATAACATCATGCAGACTGCTGTGCCAGAAGCGATGCTTTCGCTAGATGATAAAGCAAATATCCTTAGCCAAATACCTGACTTGAAAGGCGAAAAATACAAGGCAATAGGCGTAGGTTGTGGGATAGGAAAAGAAAAACTCACTGAAGCTATGCTCAAAGACTTATTAAAAAAGACTAAACAAGCCCTCATATTTGATGCTGATGCTTTGAATATCTTAGCAGAAATGCCTTCTGAGTTACAAGCTCTTATTCCTAAAAATAGTATTCTGACACCTCACCCCAAAGAGTTTTCTCGATTGGTAGGGGAGAGTGAAAATGATTTTGACCGATTGATTGTTTTACAGGCTTTTGCACAAGCGTATCAAATCTATATAGTATTGAAAGGAGCTCATTCTGTGATTGCGACTCCTGATGGGAAGCTGTTTTTTAATACCACAGGAAACCCAGGAATGGCAACAGGTGGGAGTGGAGATGTGCTGACAGGAATTATCACAGGTTTACTTGCACAAGGTTATTCTTCTGAATCTGCCTCACTTTTGGGTGTATATCTTCACGGTAAAAGTGGAGACTTAGCAGCCGAAGTAAGTGGGCAAGAAGCCTTAATCGCCTCTGATTTAATTGATTATCTTGGAAAAGCTTTTTTATTTATTCAAAATGATTGAATCTAGAAATAATGACAGAGAAAGACTATGACATAGAAAATGAATTATTAATTGTAGAAGAAAACACTAAGCACAAATATGGTCAGTATTTCACACCTGAGCTGATAGCTAATTTTATGGTAGAATTGGCAGACATCAGTTTAAATTCAAAAGTACTAGAACCGTCTTGTGGCGAAGGTGTTTTTTTAGAAATCTTACAATCAAAGGGGTTTAAAAATTTAACAGCGTATGAGATAGACCGAGAATTAGGACAAAATCATGAGTTTGTGAAATATGAAAGTTTTGTTTCAGCTAAAATAAATGAGAATTTTGATTTGATAATTGGAAATCCTCCTTATATAAGATGGAAAAATCTAGAAGATGAATTGAAGCAAGAATTAGCTAAAAGCAGATTATGGAATAGCTATTTTAATAGTCTTTGTGATTATTTATACATTTTTATTCTAAAGTCTATTGAATTACTCAACGAAAATGGACAGTTAATTTTTATATGTCCTGAATATTGGATGAATACTACACATTCAATTGGCTTGAGAAACTATATGGTTGAAAATGGATATTTTGAAAGAATATATCATTTTAATGAAACACCTATATTTAATAATGCAACGGTATCAGTAGTTATATTCAAATACATTAAATCCAAAAATAAAAAGGAAACAATAGAAATAGCAAAGTACTATAAAAATAGGGCTTTGACAGATGATATTTTAAACCAGTTAATAAGTGGAGATGTCCAAAATACTGACATTGATAAATTTACGGTCAAACAATTTGAAAAGAATAAAAGATGGCTTTTGACTGATAAAAATGAATTGGCTAAAATAGAAATATTTGAGAAAAATTGTATTGCTAGTTTTGAAGTAGTACAAGACCTTTTTGCAAATAGTTTGAAGTCAAAATATTATACCATTGGTGATGTCTGTGAAATAGGAAATGGAATGGTAAGCGGATTAGATAAAGCATTTCAGCTAAATGGGCAACTACTTACTGAAGAAGAAAAAAAACATACAATAGAAGTTATAAAAGCTAAAAATTTAGAATCCTTTTTTTATTCAGAAATTACTAAATATATCTTTGTAAATGAAATAGAGAATGAAATTATATTTAAAACTAAATTTCCAAATTTTTATGCTCAGCTTTTTGACCAAAGAACTAAATTAGAGAAGAGATATCAATACAATAGGGAAATACATTATTGGCAATGGGTTTTTCTAAGAAACTACCATTTATTTAATTCTGCTTTTCCACGAATATTTGTCCCTAGTAAAGAGCGAATCTCTAATAAAGACTATTTTCGTTTTGTGTATGTGTCACAAGGAATTTTTCCTACTCAAGATGTTACAGCTATTTTTCCTAAAGTAAATACAAAAGAAAGTATTCACTATATTTTAGCATTTTTAAATAATCATAGAGTATTTGACTGGCTTAAAAATAAGGGAATCATCAAAGGAAATATAGTTGAGTTTTCTGAAAAACCAATCTCAAGTATTCCGTTTAAAAAGATAGACTGGCAAAATAAGAATGAACTTGATTTACATGACCAAATTACCTGCCTAACCAAAGAATACTTAAAACAAAAAAATGGATTGATTTTAAATAAAGTAAATAACTTGCTTGATAAATTACTAGACAAAGAATGAGTATTGTCAACTACGAAGAATTAAAAAAGAAAATAATTGGGTCGAAAGTTCCTAAGCTACTTTCTGGTACTTTATCTGGTCATGCTGCTGGCGAACCTTTTGACAAACACGTCTATATATAAGATTGTAATAATCTGATAATGAGAACTTTACTTAATCTAAATAAATGCTTTATTTTGAAAGCTTTACTTAAGTAGATTGTCAAAATCTTGCTAAAATGACTCATCACTTATCATTTATAACTCATCCCTCACTTGCTTTCTCCAAAGAAAATAACTTTATTCGCAGACAAATCTTGGTAGTTACCCCGATAAAGAATAACCCAGCCAAAGTACCTCCTATAAATTTCCAAATAGGATCACTAGGCAAAATACGACTGAGCAAAGCCGTACTGCCTATAAAAAGAGCAATACTCATAGCTACGCGACCCAATCTTACCAAAAAACTTCCCTGACTATAAGGAAGTCCTCTTTGTGCCAAATAGAAAAAAGCAATATTCATCCCCCACAAAGTCCCCAAGCTATTAAACCCCTCATCAGGTATAAAAAATAAAAATGAAGGAGGAGTCAAGAGTAAGAATAAAAAAGCTACAGGATATTTTTTCCATGGAAAATAAGATTCTGTAAGGTAATTTTGTAAGGATTTAGGTTTGAGAATAAGCTGATACAAGAGCCAGAACATCACCAAACCAATGATATACCCTCCAATCACATCTGCCAAAAAATGTACTCCTAAATACATCCTTGAAAGTGGCACAAAAATAATGAATAGAAAACACGTTATTTTTACCCAAAGAGGACGAAATAGATACACCGTAGTTCCCCATAAAATCACTGCCATGCTCGTGTGCCCTGAGGGAAAACCATAAGGAATTTGCTCGGGTAGATTTCGGTAATAAGTGGTAACTGATTCGGGAACAAACCCAAAAAGGCTTTTAGAACCCATTCTTTCGAAATTAAGCTCACGAGCCTCTGCGATACCTCCATCTAATAGTTTCACAGTACTATCCACGTGATAGGGGCGAGGTAAGGCAAAATAATCTTTAAAAAAAGTAGTGATTAGAGCTGTCCAGAGCATGCCTTGCATAATGATAAAGCCTTTTCTAAACTCAATACCAAAGAGCATTACAGCCAAAAATAACACGATAAAATTACGGTAGCCCAATGCTGTCATTAGACGCATAAATTGTGTCAAAAAAGAAGACTCGTAAGACTGTAAATAATGAATAAGTTCTGTTTGGAACATAAGATATTTGAGTTGTAATTTGTTACTTTATGAAAGTCTTACCTAAAACCTTTTTTGTATCAAAAAATAAAATTTACTCAGTAAAAACAGCATTATGTTGTTCTTGTACTCTAATAAAAGTAGTTCGCTTACTCAATTCTTTGAGTCTTGCTGCACCCACATACGAGCAAGTAGAGCGTAATCCACCTAGAATATCTTGTACTGTTCGGGCGACTTCTCCACGAAAAGGGATTGTTACGGTTTTTCCTTCAGAAGCTCTGTATTCTGCTACGCCGCCTGCATGTTTATCCATGGCAGTTGTAGAACTCATCCCGTAGAATACCTTATATTGTTTGTTATCTTTTTCTATCAATTCACCTCCACTTTCGCTATGCCCTGCAAACATGCCACCAAGCATTACAAAATCAGCACCTCCACCGAAGGCTTTAGCTACATCGCCTGGTGTAGTACAACCGCCATCAGAGACAATCTGTCCTCCTAAGCCATGTGCGGCATCTGCACACTCTATAATTGCCGAAAGCTGTGGATAGCCCACGCCTGTTTTAATCCTTGTGGTGCAGACCGAGCCAGGGCCTATGCCCACTTTGATAATGTCAGCCCCAGCTAGTAAAAGTTCTTCTACCATTTCGCCTGTAACTACATTTCCAGCTATAATTACTTTATCGGGATATTGGTTGCGGGTAGATTTCACAAAGTCCACAAAATGCTCAGAATAGCCATTGGCTACATCTATACAGATAAATTTGGGAGCAGTAGATTGCTTTAAGATTTTAGATAACTTTTCGGCATCATTCTTACCTGTTCCAGTGCTTACGGCGACATGGTTTAAGACTTTTGAATCTTGATTTTGAATAAAATTAGCCCATTCTTCCAGAGAATAATGCTTATGAATTGCTGTAAACAGTCCAAATTGAGAGAGAGCCTTTGCCATCTCAAAAGTGCCTGTGGTATCCATATTGGCTGCCATTATCGGAACTCCCTGCCATTCACCACCTCCGTGTAAAAATTTAAAGTTTCTCTCCAAAGATACCTCTGAACGGGACTTCAAAGTAGAGCGTTTGGGACGAATCATCACATCTTTAAAGCCTAATTTTATATCGTTTTCTATGCGCATTGTCTTTTATTTTTAATGTAAGTATTTGGTATAGAGTGTTTTAAGTAGTTTTTATTCATTCATCACTCGAATCAATCCAAAAATACATAATTTTACTAGAATATAGCTATAAAGAACAGGCTACTAAATGGAGGGAAGTTCATTATCCTCATGAATAAATTTACGGGTTGGATTTAATTACTCATTTAACTTATAAATCCAGATTTCCATCCGATTGACCAGTACAAATGAATCACTCCGAGTCCGATTAAAATGAAGCTTAATATAATTGATAAAATCATAATTTCAGTTGATTATAGCATAATATAAACACCAACAATGGAATAGAAATTATTTCTTAATATCTTTCGAAATGGAGAATAATATTTAGAGCTGTTATACACTGGTTATCAATACTTTACTTTTTTATAACCATATATGCACATAGAAACATAGAGAATTGCTTACGAAAAGCTCCTGTATTAAGCAGCAAAGCTTATCATTCTAAGATTCTCAAATAAAAAAGTAACAACTCTTTTTTATAAAAGATTTAGACTTTTAACCTGCACGAAGATTCCTACACTAAGATTTTATTTCCGTTGTCTCTTTCTTTTTTTTCTCAAAAATCTTTATTTAGGTAATTCTGAAGACCTTTTATCATATCAGTTAATATATCTGGATTTATTTTGATAGAGCTGTTCCCTTCTTTTGAGCTAGTAATACTCTGAACAATCTCGATATATAATAATCCATTATCGTGTTCAACTAAATCAACTATAAAATTACTTTTATTGAATTCAAGTTGAGTGGTTTCTATTATAGTTTTCATCCTTCAAAGTTTGGTTGAGTATTATGCACAGCCTTCACACTAAACAAGCCATGCTTATCTTCCAAATATGAGAAAAAACGATTAATTAAATCTTGAATGCACAAAAATAAACCACAGGTTTCGCCCTCAGTGAAACCTGTGGTTTAAAACTTCTTATTTATTAGAAGTTCTCTTTTGGTGTTTTTTTGGAGCGATTTTTAAATCTTCTCCTGCTATGTCTTCCCATTTATAAAAATGAAAGGTTTTATTGTCGGACATTGCCACAAAAATACCACTTTTAAAAGTATCATTTAAGGCTATATTGCTTACCTCTGAGCCATCACTTTCATTGGTAGATAGCTTAATGACTTTGAGCAGGTCATGCTGATGTGGATTGCTAGAAGTGCCTTCTCTCGGGAATATTCTGAATTGATTGGCTTGTTGATCTGAAACTAAGATATATCCTGTACCATCTTCTATGGTATAAATAGAGATGCCTTCATTATCATCTGTGAAGCCTTCTGTGCCAAAGAGAGCTAGTTCTTCATTGCCTTTTGCAGGGTCGGCATAATATTTACGGACACCTATATTTTCATCAGAATAATAGACATATCCCAAAGCATCATCTACAGCAATGGCTTCTATTTCTTTCTTGCCACTAAATTTGCCAAACTTACGGACTAGCTCAGCTTTTACCTTGCCTTTGCCATCATCCGAAAGCTCATATTGCCATAAATAAGTGCCATCTGTAGGTCCATTTTTACGCCCTGCGATGGCATATATTTTCTCATTTTTTGGGTTTTTATAGAGCGAAATCCCCATTAAATTTCTAAATTCATTGCCTGTTTCACCCATAAAAATCTCAATTCCTCCATTGTCTATCTCTTTCATCTCAGGCAGGCTGAAGATGCGTAACTTATGCGTCATTCTTTCAGAAGCTACGGCAATGTCTGTCTTTTTGCCATTAAGTATTAAGCCATATTCTATGTCCACGTTGTTGGGTCTTTTGAGGTTTCCTATTTTTTGGATGATTTTACCCTCTAAATCAAATACATACAAAGCCCCATCTTCATCTTTATCTGTGCCTATTACAAGGCTTTTGCTTGGGTCAGTAGGGTGTATCCAGATAGCAGGGTCATCAGTATCATGCAAAGTAGTATCTGTGATAAAAATAGGTTTTAGACGGGTCGTATCTGTCTGAATGATCAAAGAGTCTGCTTGTACAGCTGCAGTGTCTGTGCTTGTTTCTTGTTGATTTTTTTTGTTATCACAAGCAAAGAATAAAACCAAAATGACTATAAATAAAAAGTGATTTTTCATAGTTAAGTTTAGTAAGAGATGAGTTATAAATTTATAAAAATGTGCTGAATACATGACGTTTTATTGGAACACGGATTTAACGGATGAGTCACAGATAAAAATCCGTATGAATTCGCTAAATTTGTGTCATCTGTGTTCCAAAAAAGCTAAACTTATTTTTTGTCATGTACTTATAAAAACTTGATAGTCAATGTTTTACAAAAAAAAGCAATAATTCTGACACTATTACTTGATTAAAAAAAGAGCTTCAATGTTACTCGAAGCCCTTTCAGGTTGTCATAAATGGTTTATATTTTACTTAAATAAGTCAAATTTTAACCCGAAGTTGAAACGAACATTGTAAAACTCCTCTTGGAAAGTACGCTCACGAATGCCTTGATAAAAACGCAAAGGTTGGTTTGTCAAGTTATTTACCTCTGCAAATACACGTAGATTCTGAGTGAAAGCATAAGATGCATTGACATCTAAGAATGTCTGGCGGTCATAGTAAATATCTCCAAATGTATCATTTGCAAACTCATTGATGTAATCACTGGCATAATTAAGAGAAACACGCAATACAAGCTTGGCAGTCTCAAAAGAAAGAGAAGCATTAAACATGTGTTCGGCAGTACCTGGCAATCTCAAATCATCACTTTCACGCCCTTCTATACCACCAGTGCTAGAGCTGATATAAGTATAGTTTAGATATACTCCTAGACCTTTCCAGATACCTGGCAAGAAATCAAGTTGACGCTGAAAAGATGTTTCAAAACCAAATATGCTTGCACTACCACCATTTTCTGGTCTTGTGAGTCTATTAACAGCTCCAAACTGAGAATCTACAATATTTTGTTGAGTACGAGTATAAATAAAGTCAGTAATGTCCTTGTAGTATAGACCTGCCGAAACAATTCCTACAGACTTGAAATAATTTTCAAACATCAAATCAAAATTCATAGACCTAGTAGGTTTCAAACCAGGATTTCCACGAGCTAGTTCATCATCACTTGGTACAAAAATAGCATAAGGCACTAAATCAAAATAATTAGGACGAGCAAGGGTATTAGTCCAAGCAAATCTTAGGATGGTGTTTTCAGAAATATCATATTTAAAATGTACTCCTGGCAATATATTCAAATAATTTTGGCTCACTTTGGCAGTTTGTGTAGCGATTTCTTCATCTTCATCAAATTCAAAGCCTTGGTATTCTAGGCTAGTATTCTCTAATCTAAGGCCTACTACTGCAGCTAGTTTGTTACTAAACTGATAGTCTGCCATTAAGTATCCACCTGTAATAGCTTCATTAGCAGTATAATTAGAAGTAATGTATTCAGCCAGCACATCTTCTTTCTCAAATAAGTCGGCATTGTTTAAATCAAGATTTCCTAAAAACTCAGGAGTAACAAATAAACCTGGCGCGTATTGGTCACCATTTAAGAAAGTGCGAGTATTCTGAGAACTCAATGGCAAATTACCAAAATCATCTCCCTCAGGAGTAAGACTTGTTTGTGGAGAATATTCATCATAAGTGTTATTGCGTTCTTTGTTTTTGGTGCGTAAGCGACCTCCAAATTTAAGTACGCCTTTATTTTGAGCAAAAGGAAGGCTAAAATCTAAACGAGCATTAAAATCTTCTTCAAAAGTATTATTATTCTCCTCATAGAGTTCATTAAATCCAAGCCCAAGTGCATCATTGGCATCTACCAAAGTAGTAAGCGTTTTGAATGGGTCTCTGATATCTACTTGTACCGTAGCATTGCCTCTGTGATTGATATATCTCTCATTAGGTCTATCTTCGGAAGCACGTGCATAGGTAGTGTTCCAGGTCATTTTGAGTTTATTAAAAAGATGATTACCACCAAGCGTAAAGTTAAACAAGCGTTGGTCTTCTAAACGTCTTGCTTTGACTCTATCACTATCTAGTCCACCTTTGGTTTGTATAGCTACTCTTCCTCTTAGTTGATACAAGTTTTGTGAAAGTTCATTAAATCTCGAACTTGGTGCAGATTCTACCCACACATCTCTTTCCAAACGATCTACACGTAAGCGAAATCTATTTTCCCAGTCATCACGCCAGTTATACATTCCATTAAAAGTGATGCTATGATTGGCATTGATTTCATAATCTAGTGCAAGTGAAATACTACGGCGAATACGCTGTACGTCATACTTTCTAAGGTCAAATTGCTCTATTACTACAGGGTAATCAGGGTTGTCCGTTTGTACCCATTCGGCTTCATAATTGTCTGAGCCAAAGTTATGATTATTATAAGAAGTTGAAAGAATTACACCTAATTTATTATTGAAAATTCTATCTCCTATAATGAATGCTCCTGTCCAGATAGGTTTTTCGGAAAGGAAGTTATAGCCAGAAGCCAATGTACCAGAAATACGAAGGCCTTCAGGAGCTTTGCGAGTAACTAAATTTACAGAGCCTCCGATAGCATCTGCATCCATATTAGGGAGCACAGCTTTGTTTACTTCGATGGTCTGAATCATATCTGATGGAATCAAGTCCATCTGAAGACGGCGGTTATCACCCTCAGCAGAAGGCATACGCTCACCATTAATCATGACAGAGTTAAGCTCAGGAGCAAGTCCACGGATGATAATGTCTCTAGCTTCACCTTGGTCATTTTGCATCGTGATTCCTGGAATACGCTTCATAGCATCTCCAATGTTAGCATCAGGAAAACGCCCTATTTGGTCAGCAGCTACGATGTTGGTTACATTCATATTGGTTCTTTGCTGATTAAGTGCCTTTGCTTGTCCTTTTAGACGATCACCTAAGACCAATATTTCTTGACCAACCATTACTCCAGGCCTAAGATTAAATTTAAGCTCTGTAGTTTGACTCTCACTTACTGTAATTTCTTCACTGATTTGGCTGTAGCCGATGAAAGAAATCGTAAGAGTATGATTTCCAGAAGGAACATCAAAAAAGGTAAAACTGCCATTTACATCAGTAGCAGCACCGAAACTTTGAGCTTGAATCAATACAGTAGCACCTGGAAGGCCTAGTCCGTTTTCATCTACTATTCGTCCTGTAACGATTCCCGTTTGAGCCATTGCTATAGTTGCAATCAAGACTCCTAACAGTGTGAGTAAAGTTTGTTTCAACATGAGATTGTGTTTGATTAATAAAAATTAAATACAATATTAAAAAGGAA
>JBBRUH010000075.1:0-15281 GCA_038248005.1 Cytophagales bacterium
AAATTCCGTCATCATATCCACCCTCAATCCACCAATTATTTGTTAAGTTGGAAACAGAAAATACCATTCCAGACAATGTTCCTATATAGAATCCAGCAAAAGACATCCCCATAAGATTTGTAGTATTTGTATAATTATGATTAGAAAGAACAAATATTTGTGAATCAGTATAATTACTTGTAGTACTGTCCATCGGATAAACCTGACTAACTCCATCAACTGTGACTTTAATATAGTTAGTGAGTTCTAAACAAGCAATGATTTGTCCTACACTTACCTGTTCATTTGTATTGATTGTTGTTGCTTCACTCCGTAATGAATTTACCAAATCAACTCCAGTAATCTCTACTTCTGAATTAGCTCCACAAGCATTGAAAGTTACTTCAAAATTGCCATCATTGGTATAATAATAAATATTTTGTTCATTATATTTGATAATGACTAGTCCATTTTCTACGGGTTCAGTTTCACAATTAACGATTTGTCCTATAACTGTCAGAGTGTTTACAGCAGTTCCTGATACTTCAATGCTTCCCAAGTTGGTGTCTTCTGAAAAGGGACCAATGTTTTGGCTATAAATCACAATATTACAAAGAGGGCTTATCACTTCAAAGGTAAAAGACTCATTGGCTGGCACAAGTCCTGAGTCTTTGCCATCTTCATCTGTATATCCATATCCTACAGTTCCATTATTTCTTTTAATTCTTACTGCATAGTTGGGCAAAGAATTCTGATTTTCATCCACCAATTGAAATTCTAATTGCACATAAGGAATTGATATATCACAATTCCAAAAAGAGAAATGACTTACTTCTCCTACATATTTTCCGTTTTGGAGAGTGGCAGTACCTTCTTGTGCCCATACTCCAAATTGCTCATTATAAGACCAAAGTGGAATCGTAGCAGGGGCTTCTGCTTGTTGTGCTGCTGTGACGGGCATGGTGAGGGTAGCCGTAGCACCATCCGCAATATTGAGAGGTTCGCCACCACTTCCTCTGAGTTCTACCGCCATCATCCCATAAGATACCAAGGCAACCTCTTCATTAGAAGTATTGACTCCTTGTAGGTTACCAGGCATTTGCTCAAATGTACGTTCATTGCTTGGGTCAAGCCATTTAGTAGCTACTTGTACCTCTCCTGTGTAGGGTGTTCCGTTAGCGTTTTTGATGCTATTGGGGTTAAAGGCAATGCTTGTACCTTCTGTTGTGATGATAGTCCCGCCATTTTGAGTAGAGAAAGTGTAATCAAAACTCTTGGGCAATAGCTCTATTTTGATGTAGGATTCTCCATCTTGTAGAGGAAAAAAACGGCGACTTCCTTCAAAGTAACCTACTTTTTCTATCTTTACAAGCGTTCCTTTTGAGTTCATGGTCATATCCCTAAAAAAGAAATGTCCATAATCATCCGTGGTAGTGCTTTGTCCATTGAGACTGACCGCTGCTGCGATGACAGGCTTATTATTTTCATTGACTACAAAGCCCTTTACTGAGGCAGTAACATTGAGCACCTTTGGTATATATCCTTCCAATGTAGGAGGAATAGGCGTTTCTTCTGTGATAGTTACATCATCTATATTATCACGGCAAGCCGAAAACATCAGCAAAAACATTATACTTAAAATACCTAATCTTTTCATTATTTTGAGATTTGAATTGGAGTTCGTCTAATTTTATAGAAGTCTGTATGTCCTAGGAAACTACCTCTAATCATTAAATCAGATAAAGGAAGGTTTCGATGCATGAGGGAGGAAAAATATTTTCTTAGAGAAGAATTTGATAATATAAGAAGACTTTAGTTGCTTGATTTTAAGGTGATTAAATGAAGTATAGCAGAAAATATTTTTATTGAATTTAGAAGTCTATCCAAAAAATAAAAACTAACACACGTCAAAAAGTGGTTTGTTTTTATTCATTAATTTAGTGGGATAAAGACCTTCGTCTATTACGGAAAGCCATTAATAAATTATATTTAGTTTTTCTATATTTGTAATTCTACTACTTATATTTCGGTAATAATTTGAGTAGATAAAAAGAATTTTATTTTTTTTAAGTTACTGATTATCAATAACTTATATATTTTATTAAAAAATAAAATTTTACTCTTCTAAACACTATGTGGCTCGTGAAGACACGAGCCACGGAGGTGAATTAAATCAAAAAATAGATGTTTTTAATCTCACATCTATAATTTATTCAAAATAAAATTTCTTTTTATATGGAAAAAGTGTGTTTAAATTTTTAGTATGTATTATGTTTTTTACCGAAAATGTGAGTTATTAGCAAGATGTTGAGAGTATTGTCAAGTGTTTTTATTTTGACTTATAATAATCCCAAGTTGCTTTTGTGATGTCTGCTATTATTTCTTCTCCATCTTTATAAGTTTCAGTCGTATTATATACAAAAACTGAAATAATGAAATGATTTCCATTGGGTAGTTTCACAATTCCTATATCATTAATCCCTCCTGTTAATCCTACATCATTTGTAAATGAACTTCCAGTTCTATGTGCTACCTCTGTGTTTATCGGTAATTTTCCTTTTATTCTGTTTTGTCCAACAGAAGTTTCTACCATAGTTCTGTAAAGAAAATCAGTTGATTTTTTTGTCAATATTTTCCTTTCATAAAATTGTTTCAATAATTGAGTTGAAAAGTTTGGTGTTGTTGTATTTAAAAATTGTGCATCCCAATTTTGGTGCATTCCTTCTTCATCATTTTTAATGATAAAATCGGGATTGTTAATAAAGCTTTCAATGGTGTTTACACCTCCAACGAGTCTTATTAAAATATCACACAGATTATTATCGCTTTTTAAAATAGTCCATTGTAGAGCTTCTTTCAATGTTATTGAAATATCTCCCTTGGGATATTTTTCTCTAAATGGACTCCAAGTATCTACCAATAACTCACTTTTTTTGATAAGTAATTTTTGTTTTAATGATAATTCGCCTTTGTCCACTTTATTTAAAACAGTTAGAGCAATATGGAATTTGAAAACACTAATCATTGGATAGTGTCTATCTCCATTCATGCTTAAAGTATCTCCATTTTCTAATCCTAAAATTGAAACTCCAATAGTTGCATTTTTTGTTGCAATGATTTGCTCAATTTTCTTTCGTAATTCATTCGTATTTTGGGCAAACGTTTGAAGCGAAATAAATAAAATTATAATAATTAAAAAATATTTTGTCATATCAATAAAGTTATTTGTTTTTTTATATGGTCTGAGTAAAATTTCCACCAACACCCCCAAAAACGAAATAAACCCACATTTGTCTCTTCAAATATAAGGATAAACCGTAGATTACACTTCATATCATTGTTTATTAAATGAATCGTATCTATCTCAAAAAGAGTATGAAACTGTCATTATCCTTTGGCAAGCACTTCTGCTATCTCGGTACGGTAACTTTGCCAAGCAGGGATAATAGAGGCAAGCACTCCGACTCCTAGCACCAAAGCCAATAACCAACATTCTTCTATTAGAAAAACCTTTCCTGTAAGGTACAATTTATCCATCACAGAGGCTTGTTGTCCTGCTATTTCTACGGCTACATGCCCTAGTAATAAGCCTAAAAACCCACCCAATAAAGCCAAAAGACAGCCTTCTAAAAGCATCATCCTGAAAAGTTTAAAACGAGATGCACCCAAGCTACGCATTACAGCTAGGTCATAGCGGCGTGCTTTAAGGGCATTATACAAGGCTATAAAAGTACTCAAAACGGCTATCCCAATCAATATAAACCCAAAAACCTGTGCAATCTGCTGTCCTATGCCTATCTGCTCAAAAAGTCGACTTACTTCCAAAGCTGGGGAAGCTGCTTGCAACGCACCTATTTGGCTAATCATACGAGGCAAAGTAATGGCTGCCATCGGGTTTTGATATTCTGTGATGAGCAAAGCTGTGATTTCTTTGTCTTCGGCAGGCATTGTCCATAGATTGGGTAATTTTTCCTCCTCTAAATGTTGATGTGTTGTATCCTCAGTATTTTCACTATCTTCTTCTTCTTCTTGGTGTTGCTCATGGACAAGCCAAAAACTAGGTATACCCGTGAGAATCAGCTTATCTAATACGCTAAAAGAAGGATTAAAAATACCCACTACCTTAAAAACATGTTCTTCATGAGCAAAATCCATTTCTTCGTCTTGCTGAAGTCCGTGTGAGCTTTTAAAAGTATCACCGATTTTGAGACCTGTTTCTTGGGCTACTTTTGAGCCGAGGCATACTTCCATTACTTTTTCAAAAAGCCTTCCTTGAGCAATTTTAGCCCCATAATGCTGACTGAGGGTCTTATCTGTACCTACGATTCTATAATTTTTGTAATTATCACCTAGTGCCAATGGAATGGCTTTTTTGACAAAACGCTTGTTTCCTACTATTTTTTGTACTTCTGCCAGTGGAATATTACCCGTAGGGTTATCGATGTGATAGACTGCACAAAGGATAATCTGCAAGGGACTTCCTTTTGCCCCCACTACCATCTTGATGCCCTTCACATCATTTCTAAATTTATCTTCTAGCTGAGATTGCACGAGCATCAAAAAAACAATCACTCCAATGCCCAAGCCTAGCAATAATACATTGAGGAAGGTATTGAGGAGATTTTGACGGATATAATGGCGACTAAGACTAAATAAATTCATCTTAATTTTGAGTTAGGTTTTTGATGTTTTCAAAATGTTGTTTGACTCTTTGGTCGTGGGTAGCAATCAAAAGTGTAGCATTGCATTTTTGAGCTTGAGTTTTGAGTAACTGAACTACCTGTGCAGCACTTGCATCATCTAGGCTGGCAGTAGGCTCATCTGCAATCAGCAAAATGGGTTCATTCAGTACTGCCCTTGCTACTGAAACTCTCTGTAGCTGTCCTTGACTGAGTTGATTGGGATAAGCTTTAGACTTTTCACCTAGCCCTAAATCTTCTAAAAGTGCTTGACATTTGGCTTTGTCTTGTTTGAGTCCAGCAAGGTATTGAGCCAAGACTAGATTTTGTAAGACATTGAGGGTAGAAATTAGATGAGGTTTTTGAAAGATTAGCCCAATGTTTCTAGCCCTGAATCGGTCTCTTTGGGCTTCATTTAAACTCGTAATGAGGGTATTATTAATCCAGACTTTTCCTGAGGTAGGCAGGCGTATTCCTGCTAATATATGCAGAAGAGTGGTTTTTCCACTTCCCGAACTTCCCAAAAGCAGGTAAGATTCAGCTTGATTTACCTTCCAATCGGAGATGTTTAAGACTTCTTGTTGCTGATATAAATGTGTAAGTGATTCTACTCGAAACATGTTTTTAGGTTTTTGGCTACATCAAAATATACAAATATTTTTTTTGATATGCTTTTTAATCAATCTCAAATTTAAGGTTTCTATAGTAAAGAATTGACAATGTATCCATACTTTTTGTAGAGGCCTCTAATTTTAGTAGGTATTTGTTTTTTTGTTAGAATAAAAGGGAGGATTTTTAAAGAGCTTTACCAAGGAGATAATATTTATCTGACCTCTGATGGATTTTTAGACCAGCCTGACCAAAAACGCAAAAAATTTGGTGAGAGGCGTTTTTTAGACCTTATCACCAAATTTTATGCTGAAAATATGGAAACTCAAAAGACGCACTTAGACCAGACACTACAAAATTTTACTTCTGAAAAGTGTGATGATATTACTCTTTGGAGTATTAAACTGCAGCCACAGGCTTACCACTTGAACCATTAAGCGTATTTTCTTGCCAAAGTTTACGCTTAATTTTCAGGTAATTATCTCCATAAAGGATTGTAAACAACTGTTCGGTTTCTATCCATTCAGAAGATTTACCGCTGCATTGCTGAATTGCATTGCGGACAATTTTCTCTATTTGGGTTTGATTTATATCTTTCATAACAATGAGTTTATTGCTGAGATTACTTACTTTGGATGAAAAGGTACTAAAAATAGACCAGACTTCATAAGTTATTTATAATCAGTAATTTATGAAAACTAGCATAAGGTTAAGCTTTCCAAAAATGAAACAAACCTTACGTCTTTGACACCACCAGCTTTTGTGTTGAAACTCCTTTTAAATTTATCTCAAAGGACAAAAAATAACAACATCGATAACTATCTCTAAGTTTGAGATATACTAAATTATTAGAGAGTAGCTTTATTATAGAGCACCTAATAATTTGAGTTTAATTTAGTGATTTTTTTGGATAAAAACTAATTTTTAGATAAAAAAATGCTTTTGCAATCGTTTTCTGCAATATTATGTTTGGCTCATGAATAATTAACTTATAAGCCAATTATTCATTATCTCCTTGCCATATTCTGTCAGTACAGACTCAGGGTGAAACTGCAATCCATGCACATCATACTCAGGATGTCTCAGACCCATGAGATTGCCCAGAGTATCTCTTGCTGTTACAATCAGTGTTCCTATAATGCTTGGCTCTTGCACGACCCAAGAGTGATAATGTGCTACCTTAAATTGTGTGGGAATTCCCTCAAAGAGCATTTCCTTTGGGTCTATCACCTCTGCCGTAGAAGAGATTCCGTGCAACACCTCTGGTAAGTTGAGCAGTGTGCCTCCAAATGCCTCTCCAATCGCCTGATGCCCTAAGCAAATCCCTAAAATACTTTTACTGGGTGCATACTTTTGGATAATCTCTGGCATAATGCCTGCTTCTTCAGGAATACCTGGCCCTGGGGAAAGCAATATTTTATCATATTCTCCGACTGCTTCTAGTGAGATTTTATCATTTCTGAATACATCTGGCTTATAGCCTAACTCTCTGATGATATGTACCAGATTATACACAAAAGAATCATAATTATCGATGACTAGTATTTTTTTCATAAATAAATATTAACAACTTGGATTCAACAAATAAATGCATCTGCAAATAGGGGAATTATGAGCTAATTTTAAAAAAGAAAAGAGTTTTGAGGCTCTTTTCTTAAAAAAATATGCGTCTTGCTTCTCGACAAAAATTAGCAATACGACACATATAACTTGCGAGCAAAGATACACAATAGCTCAGGAATGTGTAGTGTTACTCAAGAAAATCTATCTGTGAAGTAATTCATCTATAAAAGTCATCTATTGTTTGGTTATCTGACAATTTTTGTGGAGAATAAATAATTAAAGTTATTTTAAAAATATATCTACCTGATAATGAAAAAGTTAGATATATTAAAGATGCTATATTTACTATTTACCATAAAAATTGTCATACAACCTATTGTTTTATCTATCCCTCCACTCATATCACCAAAACTATTTGCAGGACTTATCAAAGCATCACAACCCAAATGAAAGATATTGCCGTGTATAATCTCTACTGATTGGTGTCTGAAAGGTAGTTGAAAAGATTTGAGCAATCTCTTTATTCTGATTACAAACACTTATTTTGAGATGTGTTTTATTAACATTCTTATCAAAAGATTTCAAGACTTTCAGATTCATTCTACGCAGGTATTTGAGGAATTTTAAAAGTACGCTTTTAGTTATTTGATTATTACTCTTTTCTAACTTCCCCTTAATCACCCCCTCACAAACCAAAAACTACTTCGGCACTCGCCTAAACATATATAAACCAATCAAGCAGAAAATAATATTAGGCACCCAAGCAGAGAGCTGTGGAGGAATCCCTCCTTGATAAGCAAAGCTTCGGCTAATGACTATCAAAAGGATATATACAAAAGCAAGTACAAAGCCAAAGGCAATCTGAAAGCCCTGCCCTTCTCTGGTCTTGCGGGCTGACACAATCACCCCAATAATCGCCAAAATCAAAATAGCAAAGGGGTAGGTAATTCGCTCATATTTTTCTACTAGATAGACTTCTACATCATCTGCCCCCCGTAGTTCTAGCAAGGCAATGTGTGCATTTAATTCTGGGAGCGTTAGTTTTTCTTGGAGTTTGTGCTGACTTTCAAAGTCTTTTGGACTCATCTTGATGAGTGTATCCATGGCGATTCCATTGCTAATCTCTTCCCCTTCTGGCTTAAATTTTCTAAGAGTATAAATATCAATCAGCCACTTCTTTTTTTCTTCATCCCATTTGATGCGTGGAGCTTCTAGCTTGGCAAGTAACTTTCGGTTTTTGATGCTTTCCATCGTGAATTTATAGCCCACATTAGAGAAGTTATCATAGCTTTCCATATAGACATAGGTGGTAGGTGCTACTTTAAGGTGGACATTTCTCTCCGAAAAATAAAATTTATCTCTTACGAAGGTATCTTCAAAATTATTTCGTCCACGGTTGGCTATAGGATTGATATAGTTAATCAAGAAGAAAATCAGAATCCCAATCATTACCGCCCCTATGAAGTAAGGCAATAAAATACGTCTTAGACTAATTCCTGCACTCAGCATGGCTACAATTTCGGTGTGTGTCGCCATCTTGGCAGTAACGAACACGGCTGATATAAACACAATTAAAGGACTGAGCATATTGGCATAATAGGGAATAAAATTAATATAATACTCCGAGATAATTCGCCAAACAGTGAGGTCAGGGTGATTAAATTCGTCTATCTTCTCAGTAACATCTATCACTAGCATGACTGCCACAAGCATCAATACAGTAAATACATACGTAATCAAAAAACGCTTTAAAATATACCAGTCTAAGATTTTCATCATAATATAAGTGAGTTATGAGATATAAGTGGTAGTGTAACAATAATGGACCTAAAAAAATTATGAAAAAAGACAAAGAGGGTGTAGTTTTAGGTTATCAAATCCATTAAATTACAAATTAAAAATGTGCAATTTAATTAAAACATACTGCCATCGTTGTCTAAGTTCAAAAGTAAAGAAAAATGGTTTGTTCAACAAACTAAAAACACAACAATATAAATGTAAAGACTGCTGTAAGAAGTTTTTTTTATCAGGTTCTTCTTACTGTGTGAGTGAGGAAAAGAAAACACTCATCAAGGACTTACTCTTAGAAAGACTTCCACTAAGAGGTGTTTGCAGGGTGGTCAAAGTTTCAATGAGTTGGCTAATGGGATTTCTCAAAGAGATTTATCACGAATTACCTAATGACTTAAATTTGAAACTTTATTCCAATAAAAAAGCATCAAAAGGTCGTTTTGTATCTCAAGGCGTGCTTTCGAAGCTGATGAGCTTTGGAGTTTTGTTCAAAGTAAGGACAATGTTCAGTATGTTTGGCTAATGCAAGATAAACAAACAGGACAAATCATAGCTTACCAAGTAGGTAATAGAAGTAGTGCAACTGCCCAGAAGCTATGGGATAAAATACCCGAATCAATTAGAAAAAACGGACTGTTTTATACCGATGATTGGGTGAGTTATAAAACTGTTATTCCTAAGAAACAACATTTGCACAATAAACATAAAAAAGATACCAACCATATAGAAAGATTTAATAATACACTCAGACATGGATGTAGTAGATTAGTGAGACAAAATCTAACCTTTTCTAAATCTTTGAAAAATCATATTTTAGTCATCAAATATTTTATCTGTCATTATAACTTATGGTGTCAAAGTAAATTTGAAAACTTAGACCCATCATTGTAACACTACCTATTTATTAGTGTTTATATTCAAAAAAAATCCCTAATTCTTTTGCTAAATGGTTTTTTATTTGAAAATTTGACCATCGTCTTTCAAGATACTTACTTCAAACAACCTTAAAAATAAATATATGATTTATAAATTTCACTCTTTTTGTCTTATTTTTCTTTTGGGAATTACGAGTGCCTTCGCACAAATACCTGTACCAGCCAACCCTCAATCTAGACCTATAGTGCTTCAAGGTGCTACCCTGCATCTTGGCAATGGAGAGGTAATTAATGGAGGAAGTATCCGTTTTGAGAATGGACTTATTACCGAAATCGCCACTTCTGTCAATACACAAGGAGCAGAAATCATCAACGCCTTTGGCAAGCATATTTATCCTGGACTTATTTTACCAGCCACTTCAATGGGTTTGGTAGAGATTTCTGCTGTCCGTCAATCTCGTGATCAGTATGAAACAGGTGAGTTTAATCCCAATGTACGTGCTGTAATAGCATACAATACAGATTCAGAAATCTTGCCTGTTACTCGCTCTAATGGTATTCTATTGGTGCAGACTACTCCTGAGGGAGGAATCGTATCAGGGATGTCATCAGTAATGGAATTAGATGGCTGGAACTGGGAAGATGCCTTGCATACTCCTGATGATGGTATTCACTTAAACTGGGCTAGATTCTTTTCTCGTTCTGGTTGGTGGGCAGAACCAGGGGAAATCAAAAAAAATGAACAACAAGATGAATTTAAAAAAGCCTTAGAAGATATTTTTCGTGAAGCACAGGCTTATTCTAAAAAAAGCGACCAAATGAACCTCAGATTTGAGGCAATGAAAGGTCTTTTTGACGGAAGCAAGCGTTTGTATATTCATGCAGATTACGCCAAAGAAATCATAGAATCTGTGAAGTTTGCACAAAAATATGGAATCAAAAATATCGTCATCATAGGAGGAGAAGATGCACTCTCAGTCGCTGACTTCTTAAAAGAAAATAATGTGTGTGTGATTTTATACGAGATTCACCGCCTTCCAGATTATCCTGAAGATGATGTTTGGCAACCTTATAAAGCTCCAGCTTTGCTTCATAAAGCAGGTGTAAAAGTAGGTCTTGCCTACAGTGACCCTACTCGTGCACGCAATTTACCCTTTGTGGCAGGAACAGCCTCAGCCTATGGTTTATCTAAAGAAGAAGCCCTCAAATTAGTTACCTCTAACACTGCCCAAATACTAGGAATAGATGCAAAGGTAGGTACACTGGAAAAAGGAAAACAAGCTACTTTAGTAGTCTCTGAGGGTGATTTGCTAGATATGCGTACAAGTAATGTAACTATGGCTTTTATCCAAGGCAAAAAAATAGACTTGAATGATAAGCACAAAACTTTATATAAGCATTTTCAGAAAAAATATACTGATAAAGAATAGAGGAGTGAGAGATGAGTTATGAGTTTGTAATAATCTAATAATGAGTTTTTTATCTAAACTGACTTATGACTTTATTTAATTACTGCTCCTAACTTAGTGGCAAACCCATCAAATTAAGCCTTTTTCTTGGCACAAGCCTTGCTTTTAGCCCTAACTTTTGAAAAGTTGGGGCTTTTCCCTAAAAACTGCATCAAAAATAGATGTGTAAATCCCTGCTTCTTTTTTCATACGCTAAATTTAATTCATTATCATTTCAAAGAACTTGAAAAATTACTATTCTTAAAAGCCTCGTTTGTAGCCTATTTCGGTGTGGTGGCGGTCATTTTGCCTGTGCATTTTACGCTTGCGTTCCTTATCACAATCTTTGATTATTTCTAAACTTTGTAGATAAATTGTTTGCATTTTTTCAAGAATAGAGGCTAAATCTTTTTCTTTGCAAGTAAACAAATCCCACAAGTGCATTCTCAGTGTATTTGTCCCTATATTTCGGTTAATTTGGTAACCTTTATTTTCCTTTTTCTTGTTTTTAGAGGGATTCTTTTTTCTTTGCTCATTGATTTTTCGAAGCTTCTCTTCGCAGTCTAACATACTGATAGTGTGTAGGTTATAAAATAGTAGATTACAATAAATATCTTGTCTAACGAATAGCTCTGAATAGCCCGAGAAAGTGCCTAGCATTTGGTGATTTTTGATGCCATTAAAAGCTGTTTCTACGCCCCAACGCAAATGGTAAATCTCTGATAAGTCGCTGATTGTGAAGCTTTCATCAAGATTAGTCATCAATACTTCTGTTTCTCCTGTAGGTAAAATGACCTTAACCAATCGGTAGGTAATCATACCCATTTTGGACTTTCGAATGCCAAATTCCTCTAATTTTTTGCAGCATCTTTCGCCCATAGGCTCTGTGATAATCACATCATTGTCAGGACTTTGAACAAATTTTTTAACCGTATTTGAAAAATCTAATTTGAGACGAATGACATATTTTGAGTCATACAGATTATGAAAGAAAATTAGAATTTGCGAGCCATAGGCACGGTCATAAATAGCAATGACATCTTTTGGAACGTTTTTGACTTGATTTTTGAGACAACAAAGCAAATCGGCAGTCCTTTTGTCAAAAAGCTCAAATTGGGTAATGAGTTTATTGAAAACATCAAAATAAAGCGATATTTTGATGGAGGCAACTGATTTATGTTGGTTCTTATGAATGCCCATCTTACGAGTTTCTTCGTCATTGGGCAAGATTTGGACAGTGGTATCGCAAGCCCAAAGGCGATAACTTTTGAAGGTTTTGGCTCGGACATGCTTGTAAAAAGAAAGGACAGTCTTATAAAAAATATCTGCAAAGAATTGTACTTTTAGCTTTTTGCATGCTTAGCAGAAAGCTGACTTTGTGCAGGTAATACCATTATTGAAAATCTGGTTAAGTTCACTTTGTAAGGACTTTTTAAAAGCGAACACATCATTAGGCATAGCTTGCCAAAAGGCAATTTCCTTTTTCTTGTAAAATTAGTAGGTTTGCTACGGTACTTTTAAGGGTTTTGACTTGATTCTCGGAAAAACTTCCGTAAATCCTTAAAGATTTTTGGGTCATACTCATTTTTGATTAATTTTAAGGGTTAAATATAAGTCCAAAATAAGCACTTTTTTTAACTTAATGAGTATGTTCAAGTGTTAGGCGATAGCCGCACTTGGGAGCAATCTTTCTGTCCAGTCTTCAGACCATAGCCGTCAGGCTAGCTATTTTAGAGATGATTTTTAAAATAAAATTTTGTTTATTCTTTGTTTTACCCTAGCCCCTTCCCCTCAATGGGGAGGGGAGCAAGACTTTGATAATCAAGTGTTTAAGTCTTTTCTCCTGAGGGGAAAGGATTTAGGATAAGGGTCAGACACCGAATAAAATATGTTTTAAATTATAATTTACTTTATAGCCTGACGGCTATGGTCTGAAGACTGAGCGTAGCAAAAGAGTAAAGAGATAAATATTAAAAAGAATTGATGGCAATTTATTTACTAGATTGATTATCAAAATTTTATTCTCATTTGAGTTTAAATGATTCGCAAAGTTTGCTCTCAGCGAGACACTGAGAGCAGGTGAGGATTCAGTGATAGGAATGATTTACCCTCTCACTTATATTTCTCTCTAAAAGCAACCTTTTGGAGTTCTCTTTTGAGGATAAGTTGGGCAATTTTATAGGCATCTTGAGCCTGAAATGCTTCTCTAAAAGCAGTTTCATCTACGTCAATTCTGTACATTGCTTGGATTAATTTTTCGGTATCGTGTAGCATCAGTTGCTCAATGTATGTCATAAAAGCACGCTCTAGGGCTTCCCAATCATAGATATTTTCTGTATCTTGCCATTCAAGATGCTCTGCTAAGAGTGATTTTAGGGGAGCTATATTTTTTGTAGCTTTCATAATGTGATTTAATATAAAGATTTTAATAAAAAAACCTAGACTCAATAAAAGTCTAGGTTCTTAAGTTATTAAATTTTCGGATTAAATATTAATTTTCATTGGGTGCATATTGGCGTAGTTTTTCTTTTAACTCTTGCCTTGCGATAAATATACGGTTTTTGACTGTGCCGAGGGGCATACCTAAACGTGTCGCAATCTCAGTATATTTGAATCCTCTAAAATGCATCATAAAAGGTTTTTGGTAAATCTCATCTAGACTTTCTAATGCCGTCTTGATGTCTTTAAGTGCAAAATCAGAGTACGCTAAATTTTCGGTAGTATGATTGCTAGAGTTTAAAAAGTGTAGGTTATCAGTCGTATCTACAAATGTACTTCGCCTTGCTACACTTTGAGTTCGTGTAATAAAGGTGTTTTTCATGATAGTGTATAACCAAGCCTTGAGATTAGTACCTTCCTTAAATTTATCCATATTTGTAATGGCTTTTAAGAGAGTGTCTTGAATCAAGTCATTGGCATCTTGCACATCTTGAGTTAATTTTAAAGCATAAGGCTTCAAAAATTGCGACATTTGTGGTAGAGAACTTACTTCGGTAGTTGTCATAATCTTTCCTTATTTTTTGTTTAAGCAAATCTAGTAAAGATTAAACAAAATAAAAAATTTATTTTCACTTTTTTCTGAAAATTAAATAAATTAACATTTGAAAAAGGTTTTAAAACCACTTGAAGGCAGTATTTGTATAAAATATGATGTAAAAAAGTAATATTTCCTGAGTATTGTGTTTAGGTGATTATCATTTTGTTTAAACATAGTATATACTTTAGGCTAGTTTTCATAGACAAAACTGCTTCCAAAATATAAAAAACTCTGTTTTTTGTGGAGATGAATTTCATTTTTGATAAGAAAGAAGAATTTTTCGGATAAATTTGCTTCAAAATATATATCCTGTCTCTATGATTTTAGGTAGTTTGGTTCGTGAAGTGCTGCTCAGTACTCTTAATGAATGGCGAGAATATCTCTCACACAATCGTGCAGATGTGTATTCAGAAAAATTGGAAAAGATTTTACTTTTTCATGGTGCATTTTCTAATTTTTTTGATGAAAGTCTTCAGCAAAAAGTGCATAGCTTATATGAGCAATGCCTTAATAAGCTTTGGGTAAACCAAGAACAAAAGCTTTTGATTTATGATTTTGCTCCTATCATTATCTTAGAAAAGGTTTTTACAGATTTTGCTCAAGATGAAGATGAATGGTTTCATAAGATTATTCATCTGATGAGCAGTCGCACTTCTGGTTCACGCACCTATAGTACTCGTCTGATGATGTTTTACCTCAATAAAAATGTAGATTTTAAGAATGAAGTTATGGGAGTCTCTCTCAAAGATTTATTTATCAAAAATGCTTACAATAATATAGAGGAGCAATATTATGATAATATTTATCTTTTTGCTTTAATTGATTTTTTGAATATTCCTTCTCAAGAAAAGCAAGAGATATTCAGTGATTTGCTAGATTTTGCCCAAAAACAGGAAGCCAAACATGATATAAGTAACCTCCAAAAGCTTGCTTACCGAACTGAGTCTATCCCTAATCCATTTTATAGCTATTTGATGGGTTGCCAACAAAGTCTATTAGGTACATTGGTCAATGAAGAGTTTAATCCTCAAAAGACAGGTACTGCTATACAGCTTGATTTATTTTCTCAACCTATCAAGCCTAAGTTCAATTATTATTTTGAAGATGTCCGTTTGGGTTATTTTTTGCCTAAGGAAGAATAATTTTAAACCATTAAGAGTTTCTTTTAGAGGATTTTTAAACCATCAAGAAAACAAGAGTGTTAAGAATTTCTTTTGGAGGATTTTTAAACCATTAAGAAATGAAGAATATTAAGAACTTCTTTTGGAGGATTTTTAAACCATTAAGAAATGAAGAATAT
>JBBRUH010000076.1:0-15180 GCA_038248005.1 Cytophagales bacterium
AGGGCTGCATTTGGTATGACCAACTTTGAACACCTTAGATGGAGAGCATTAGCTATTTCTGACTAAGTCCACAAAAATTGTCAGATAACCATTTATTTAAGAGAATATATAAAAAGAAGTAGGCAGAGAAATCTTAAAGACTGATTTTTCATTAGTTAGGAGTTTTTCTTTGGCTAAATTCATTGACATCAAATCATCATAGAGATGTGCTTGTTTGAATGAAATTACACGACATCCTTTACAAGCTTTTTGTAAAGCATTTTGGAGGGTTTGAGTAGATTGAGTATCAAACGGGTGTGCGACTCCTGCTTTTTGAGGTTCAATAGACCAATGATTTTCTTGGATAAAAAAACGAGTTTTTCCTTGGTACTCCACCCAGCCAAAGACAAAAGAAACTTTATCAGATTGTGTGGTCTGTTCTTTGAAGTTTTTAAAAAGCGTTAGACTGTATTCATTCATAAATGCTGAAAGTCCTAAAAATAAGCTAAAAAAAATGAGAATAGTAAAAGTTTTCATGATTTAAAATTGGTTAAAGATGAAGTTTGTATTTATATTAGGGCATTGAAAGCATAAATTTTGTTACATCGCACACAAAAGATATTAAATGACTTATTTCATTAATATATACCACTTTTTGCTTAAACAGGTTGCCTGAGATTTTTGAAATAAGATTAATAAAAAGTTAAAAATTTGTTTTTTATTAAAAGTATCTTGATACTAGATAAATGCTAAAAACATCATCATAAAGAGAAGTAAAAAATCTTCTAAAAATTTAATTTACTTCAAGATAGAAGTACTATTTCTTTGTTTTTTTAAGAATTAAAATCATTTTGACCATTTAAGTGTTTTTCATACGTTGGTTTATAAATTATATTGACACGATTGTATTTATGAAAAAAAACTCATTTAATTTCTCACTCTCTCTAATTACCATTGGGCTATGTTTTTTATTAGTCTTAAGTCTATCAAATACTACACAAGCTCAAATCACACAAAATAGGTTTGGGGCCAATCGTGTTCAATATAAAGATTTTAACTGGCGAAATCTCAGCACAGCTAATTTTGATATTTACTATTATGATAATGGTACTAGATTAGCCAATTTTGCTACTCGGTTTTTAGAAACAGAGTTTGATCAAATCACTAAGGTTCTAGGCTATCCTCCCTATTATAAATCCAAAATATTTATCTACAATTCCATCTCAGACCTACAGCAAAGCAATGTAGGGATAGATAATGATAAAATTGTAATAGGTGGACAGACAGATTTTCTTAAATCACAGATTGAGATTCCTTATACTGGTAGTGAAGAAGAGTTTAAAAAAGAACTAAGGCGTGGTGTAGCACTTTTACTACTCAGAGAGATGATGTTTGGTGGAAGCCTTAAAGATATGTTACAGAGTTCTTACCTGAGTAAGTTTAGCGATTGGTTTTTATTAGGAGCTGCCGCCTATGTCTCAGAGGGTTGGAACGAAGAAATGGATGATCACATGCGTGATATCTTTCGTAAAAAACACACACGCAAACCCAATCTTTTAGAAGGGGAAGATGCAGTTTTGGTAGGTCAGTCTATCTGGAATTTTATAGCAGAAGAATATGGTGCATCTAATATCTCTAATATTCTAAATCTTGCACGTATTATCCGAAATGAACGCAACAGTATAGGCAGTTCATTAGGTATTAGTTATAACCGATTCTTAGATAGATGGGAAGCTTATTACTCTGGAATGAGCGAAGAGGTAAGAAATACGCTCACAGAGCGTGAGTTTGATTTTAAACTTCGCAAGCGTAACCAAAAAAATCGAATTTTTAATGAGTTTAAAATCAATCCCAGTGGTAGCAAGATAGCCTACTCTGAGATGCGAGGAGGTCGATACCGTGTAATAGTACAAAATCTACAAACTCGCAAACGTAAGGTGATTTTTAGAGATGGATATAGAGCCATAGGTCAGCGATTTGATTATAATGTGCCATTACTTTCTTGGCGTGATAATAATAATTTAGGTATTATGTATATCCGAAAGGGGGAAAATAAACTTTTGGTACTTAATCCTAAAAAGAAAACTAGTTACGAAAGAGAGTGGGTGTTTTTTAATCATGTGTCTGGATTTGATTTTTCAGATGATGGTAATTTTATTATTTTAAGTGCTGATAGAAAGGGTGATCTCGCTTATAAAACGGGGCAAAATGATTTGTTCTTATTTGATATAGAAAATGTTAACTTACAAGTGATTACTGATGATTGGTTTGATGATCAAGATCCTGTTTTCTTACCTAACTCTAATTCTGCATTTGTTTTCAGTTCTAACCGAACAGATGATACGCTTAGTAATACCACACGTACACAACAAGGCAATTATGATAAAACTTTAAAAGACTATAATCTCTTCGTTTATGACCCTCGTGAGACTTCTACCCGAGTAGAAAGGCTTACAAATAGCATCGGGCGAGATATGAAACCACGATTTTTAGATCCAAAAACCCTTGTATATCTCAATGATGAATCAGGTATTCTTCAACTTTATAAAATAAATATAGACACAAAAATCCCTCAGCAATTAACTCAGTACATACAAAGTATTCGCCGTTTTGAGGTCAATCCATTAGACAATGGACTAGCCTATATCATGATTAAAAAGGGGCGAAGCTATCCATACTACAAACGTGATTTTGATTTTAGTCAAAATATTAGTGGTGATTTTAAAACCAAAAGAGCAAAAATACTAGAAGGAAGAAATCCACAGAAAACAATAGCACAAAACAATCCTTCTAAAAATAAGACCCCTGAAGGTTTTGAATCTACCAAAGTAGAGGTAGAAGAAACATATAGTGCTGATGAGGTAAATACAGATGATTATGTGTTTGATGCTGATATAGCCCAAGAAAAAAGAAGTGGTCTAGACAAAGCCCAAGAAACCATGCTTGAGCGAGTGCAGAACACCAAGAAAAATGAAATTAAAGTAATAGGCCCTTATGAATATGAGTCTCGTTTCCGTACCGAAAATCTTCTTACATCATTTAAAGTAGACCCATTAAGAGGGTTTGGCTTTTTGGCAGAGTTTACAGCTTCGGATTTATTAGAAAATCATAAAATTCGTGCAGGGGCTTTTATTGCGGGTGACCTCAGAAGTAGCAGTTACTATGGTGAGTACCAGTATTTGGCTAAGAGATTTGATTTTTCAGCTCGTTTTGAGCGTGATTTTTATCAATTTATTGCTCAAAATCCTCTTTACATTCAATACCACGCTCTTAACACCTTTGAGGGTACTATTTCTTATGCTATCCGAAATACAAGCCGAGTTAGCATAACTCCTACTTACACACTTCTTAGTTCGGTATTGTTTATTGACCCCGTTTTCTCTCCGATTGTATTTAATGACCGTAATAATTATTATCATTATGCAGGTCTCAAAGCAGAATATGTCTATGATAATACCGTCGTTAATGGACAAAATATGATTTCTGGAACGAGGTTGAGAGCTTCTTATGAGAGACACTTTGGAGTAGCTACGAGCAAAAATTTAAAAGATGTAGGTGTAGCCATCAATAATATAGGTTTTAGTAAAATTAGTGTGGATATACGGAACTACACTAAAATTCATAAAGATTTAATCTTTGCTACTAGAATTGCTTATGGAAGGTTTGGAGGTCCTGCTCCTAAAAGCTTTTTGTTAGGAGGAATGGATAACTGGGTGTTTAATAAATTGGATGATGCCAATGGGCAGAGAGAAGCAAGAGAATCTGTGGCAGGTAACATTCCTGTGATTCCTTTATTATCAGATAATCCAAATGTTAATAATCCAGCTAGCAGAGATTTTTTAGCTGTTGCTTCAAATCCTAATGGAGAACCAGTGTTTTTTGGAAATGAAAATGTGGTTTTTAACGAGTTTGTAACTAACCTCAGAGGCTTTGACTACAATAAAATTTCAGGGCAAAATGTATTTGTAGCAAATTTAGAGTTGAGATTTCCTATCATCAAATATTTATTTGGAAAGAGAGTAAATAGTAACTTCTTTAAAAATCTACAAGTGGTCGGTTTTTATGATATAGGATCAGCTTGGACAGGGCTTAGCCCCTTCAACAAAGAGAACAGCCAAAATACACGTATAATAGGTACTGATAATTCACCTTTTACGGCGAGAGTGAATGATTTCAAAAACCCTTGGTTGGTAGGCTATGGATTTGGTGCTCGCACCATAATACTTGGCTATTATATCAAAATGGATGTTGCCTGGGCTGTTGAAGATTTTATAGTAGCTGACAAACCTAGATTCTATTTTACTTTTGGATATGATTTCTAATAAAGAGACAAATTTGGATAATAGTAATCTTCGCAAAACCCCCAATGACGAATTAGAAAGACTCTCAATAGAGGATTTTGAGCAAATAGCCAAGCAGCCTATAGCAATCGTGCTTGACAGTATCAGAAGTATGCACAATGTGGGTTCATCTTTTAGAACTGGGGACGCTTTTTTAGTAGAAAAAATAGTCCTTTGTGGAATCACTGCCCAACCTCCTCATCGTGAGATTCATAAGACTGCTTTGGGAGCTACTGATACTGTTGATTGGAAATATGAAGAAAATATAGTAGAAGCAATCCAAAACCTCAAAAAAGAAGGTTGGAAAATTATCTTAATAGAACAGATAGACCAAAGCATCCCTCTTCAAGAGTATAAGTATCAAGCTGACCAAAAGTATGCTTTTATTTTTGGTAATGAGGTATTTGGGGTAAGTGAAGATGCCTTGCCTTATGCAGATGCTTGTGTAGAAATCCCCCAATTTGGCACTAAACACTCACTCAATGTATCAGTAAGTATAGGTGTAATCTTGTGGGATTATTTTGTAAAGACAAGGTGAAAGGTTTTTTCTTAAAGTCTAGAGAATCATCAAATAAGATTCAATCCTCTTAGCATAAAATTAGAAAAATTACTTTCTTTCAATTCCTTCCATATTAGGCGAAAAACAAACAAAATCAATTAAATTTGAGTTTGAAGGTCAATTCAGAATATCTTTTTTTAGAAATATTTTAATTATTTTTAGAAAAATATATTTTGTGTTGTATTTTCGCATACATAAAAAATAGTCGGCATACCGAGTATTTTATTTAAACATTAAACATTAGTACGATTTTATCTGTAAAGGTGCAAGCGAAGATACTTGCACGAGTTATTTACCTCGTTCAAGCGTCTTTGCTTGAACGGTATTATAAAGTATAAAAATATCGTAATAATCCCTATTATGAAAAATATAAATTCTGATACTCCTTTAAGTAAAAACCAAAAAAAAGCCCACAAACTAAATGTTTATAGGCTTCAAAAAGGTGGTGATACCTGGATTCGAACCAGGGACACACGGATTTTCAGTCCGATGCTCTACCGACTGAGCTATATCACCTTTTTAAATAAAAAAGGAGTGGTGATACCTGGATTCGAACCAGGGACACACGGATTTTCAGTCCGATGCTCTACCGACTGAGCTATATCACCAACAAATCGGGATGCGAAGATATAAAGCTTTCTAATTTTTGCCAACTTTTTTTGAAAAAAAATGAAAATAAATTCTAAAAGATAAACTAAACCCTAAAAATAATGAGTTTTTTACCACAAATCGTATTCTTGATAGCTTTTGGTATCACAGCCTACTTTGTCAGTAGGAGGGTGAGCCGAATTAGCCAAAATATACTCTTAGGTCGCTCACTAGCACGCAAAGACCAGCCTGTAAAACGACTTCAGACCATGGCTTTAATTGCCTTGGGACAGAAAAAGATGTTTACCCGTCCTTTGGCAGGGATGATGCACTTTGTCATTTATATAGGCTTCATCTTGATAAACATAGAAGTCTTAGAGATTGTCATAGATGGCATAGCAGGAACACACAGAATCTTTACATATATCTTACCAATGAGTTTTTATGTTTTTCTGATTAGCTTCTTTGAGTTTTTGGCAGTAGGAGTGATGTTGAGCTGTGTATTATTCTTAACACGCCGCAATATCTTAAAGCTTCCTCGCTTCTGGAAACCAGAGATGAAAGGATGGCCTGCCTTAGATGCTAATCTTATTTTGGTGATAGAGATAGTATTAATGGTCTTCATTTTAACTATGAATGCTGCCGACCAAGTCTTACAGACCCGTGACTTTGCAGACAATCATTATACACAGACGGGGGTATTTGCTTTTAGTCAGTTGTTAGTGCCTATGCTATCAGGCATTGAGAGCAATAGTACACTTGTTTTTATTGAGCGTTTTGGTTGGTGGGCACATATCTTAGGGATTTTTGCTTTCGCCTTTTATGTAACTTACTCTAAGCATTTACACATTGGATTGGCTTTCCCTAATACTTATTTCTCTAATCTAGAGCCTAAAGGTAAATTTGATAATATGGCTTCTGTTACTAAGGAAGTAAAAATAGCAATGGGCTTAATGGAAGATGATGGAGTAGTAGATGAAATAGGTAAATTTGGAGCAAAAGATGTCAATGACCTCTCTTGGAAAAATCTAATGGATGCTTACTCTTGCACAGAATGTGGGCGATGCACTTCTCAATGTCCTGCTAATATAACAGGTAAGAAACTTTCACCAAGAAAAATAATGATGGATACCCGTGATCGCTTAGAAGAAGTAGGGCAGTATATCCAGTCAGGAAAGCCTAAAGAAGAAGCACTCGAGATAGGAAATGCACTTTATAGTGATGACTATATTTCTAAAGAAGAGTTGATGGCTTGTACCACTTGCAATGCTTGTGTAGATGCTTGCCCTATCAATATTGATCCACTTTCTATTATTATGCAGATGCGTCAATATATCTCTATGGAAGAGGCCGATGCCCCTCAGTCTTGGAACATGGTATTCTCTAATATTGAAAATAATCTAGCTCCTTGGCAGTTTTCACCTTCTGACCGTGCTAATTGGATACAAGATGTTGAGAAATAAAAGCGTAGAAGGATTAGAAAGTAAATTAGAATTATCAAAAATATTTAGAGAGATAAAAAAATAATTATGAGTGAAATCACATTTAAAGTGCCTTTGATGGCCGATTTAGCTGCCGAAGGTAAAAATCCAGAAGTATTATTCTGGGTAGGCTGTGCAGGTTCTTTTGATGACCGTTATAAAAAAGTAACTGTAGCATTTGTAAAAATCTTAAATAAAGTAGGAATTGACTTTGCAGTATTAGGCACAGAAGAGGCTTGTACGGGTGATCCTGCCAAGCGTGCGGGCAATGAATTTTTGTTTCAGATGCAAGCTGTTCAGAATATAGAAGTATTGAATGGATATGGCATAAAGAAAATAGTAACTGCTTGCCCTCACTGTTTTAATACCATCAAAAATGAATATCCACAGTTAGGCGGAGAGTATGAGGTAATTCATCATTCTACGTTTTTGCAGCAGTTAATCAATGATGGCAAAGTAAAAATGAAAGAATCTGGTGATTTCAAAGGTAAAAAAATCACCTATCACGATTCTTGTTACTTAGGACGTGCCAATGACATTTATGAAGCCCCCCGAGATATCTTAAAGATGCTAGATGCAGACCTTGTAGAGATGAAAAGCTGCCGTACCAAAGGTCTTTGTTGTGGAGCAGGCGGTGCGCAGATGTTTAAAGATGCTGAAAAAGGTAAAAAAGAAGTAAGTCAAGAGCGTATGGAGCAAGCCATAGAGGTTAAAGCAGATATTGTATCTGTTGCCTGTCCTTTTTGTATGGTAATGATGACTGATGGCACTAAACAAACAGGGAAAGAAAAAGAAATCAAAGTATATGACCTTGCCGAGTTAGTAGCTCAGGCTGAAGGTCTAAACTAAGTAGTTATTGATTTATCAATGATGAGAGTATAAATACAATGGCAGAAATAAAAAGCCCTTGAAGAGTTTTTAAACATCTTCAAGGGCTTTTCTATAAATATCAACTCAAAAGTTATTCTTTATTTTCATCACTATCAGAGACGACTTTATCAGCATCATACCTAATAGTACGAGTTACTTTGCCTGCTTCATCATAATATCTCCAGTCTCCATTCTTTTTGCCATATCTGTAGATACCCATTAGTGAGAGTTTACCGCTTAGGTGAAATGCCCTATATGTTCCTGCTCTCATATTGGAGCGAAAAGGCATTTCATCTATCTTTTGTCCTTGCTCATTATAAGTTGTTACATTTCCGTATTTACTACCCTTGCGATACTCTTCTTCACTTTCTAGTGAGCCATCTTCACGATAGATTTTGCGTAAGCCTTCTACTTTACCTTCTACATAAGGCTCCTCGATACGTATTTTACCATTTTCGTGATAAAACTTCCATGTGGCTACTGGTTGGCGGCTTTCAATAGTTTTGACTGACTTAGGCTGCCCGTTTTCATAAAACTCTTCAATTACTTGGCTTAACTCCTCTTTACTGAATTCGGTAAATAATTTTGGATTACCATTAGGGTGATAAAATTTTTCTGTTCCTTCCTTGAATCCTTTTTTGTAGTAAGTTTTTTGCTTAGGCTTGCCATCATCATAAAAAGTAAGATAGCTATCTACCACTCGGTCATTTTGATAAACTGTTTTGACTACTACCTGTCCATTTTGAGCATATTGCAGAAATTCACCCTCTTTTTTACCCATATTATTGGTAGTAGAAAGTTGAAGCTGTCCACTTTCATAATAGATACGGTATTTACCGTGTGGGATTCCTTTCAAAAATTCTTCTTCACGGTGTAACTTACTACTGATGTAATACTCTTTTACTAAGCCATTTAGTTTTCCATCTTGGAAGTTACTTTCTTCTTTCAAGACCTCATCTTCTTGAAAATAGACTTCTACTCTTCCTTCAAGTGCACCATTTTTAAATTCACTTTTTTTATCAATCTTTCCAGAAGGATAAAAAGTAGTCAAAATACCTTCTAAGGTATCATTTTTATAAATTCCTTTTTGAAGCGGGATACCTTCTTGATTATAGACTACAAATCCTCCGTTTTTGAGGTCATCTTGGTAGCCTACCTTGGCTTGTAATGCTCCATCTGGGTAAAAGGCAGTGAAAATGCTGTCTTTTTTTCCTTCCTGAAATTTTCCTTTAAGAGCAAGTTGTCCATTGGCATAAAAATTTTGATAACTTCCATGTTTTTGCTCACCTTGCGAGCGTTGCATCACAAAATATTCTTCTTGGATTTGATTTGGAATCGTGTCAAAATATTTTTCAATTTTTTGTTGGGCTTGGCTTGGAGAAGCAGTCAAGAAACTTAAGCAACTCAATAAGATTAAAATATGATAAAAGCGGTTCATTTTAATTAGATTTTTTTTAACACTTAATTTATTTAGCTAAATTGATTACACATTACATCTAAGGAACGAAAAATATTAATAAAAATAAATAAAAAAAATGATTTCTTCCCCAACAAATTGTCAAGCCCTACTTTTGATTTGTAAGGAGGTGGTTTGAATAGGCTAAATATTTATTTTTATAGACAAAAACTCCGATAAATGATAATTATCATTGTCAATTGACAAGAAAAACGCTAACTTAAACAAAAGTTTAAAACTAATCTATAATATCTTATGAAAACGATTTTAGTACCTACTGATTTTTCTGAACCTGCCAAAAATGCACTTGATGTTGCTGTTCAGTTGAGCAAAAAACTCAATGGAAAGGTGATTTTACTCAATATCATCGAACCTATCAAATCTTATGTGGCAGCTACAGATGGAATGTATATTGATGCTTCTGTAGAGCAGAAGTATATAGAGTATCTCAAAGAAAATGCTCAAGGACAAATGAAGTCATTACTTAGCGAATACGCCGAGGCAAATATAGAAACTCATGTGAGTCTGGGTACTATTTTTTCGGCGGTGCAAGAGCAAGTAGCTTCTAATAATGTGAGCCTGATAGTGATGGGTACTATGGGAGTCAGTGGACTTGATGAGGTCTTGATTGGCTCTAATACAGAGAAAGTAGTACGAATGGCACAATGCCCAGTATTAGCTCTCAAAAATAAAACAGACTTAGAGAGCTTTAAAAATATACTATTCGCTACCTCTCTTCATAAAGAGCAATTGCCTATTCTTAAAGAAGTAGCAGTACTGCAGGAGTTATTAGATTTACACCTTCATCTTTTGTATGTCAATATGCCTAATAATTTTTATACAAATCGAGAAATAGATAAGAAAAAAGAGGCTTTTATCAAAGATGCAGATTTAAAAAATTATAGTTTTCATGTGTATAATGAAGTAAATGAGGAGAACGGCATTATTTATTTTTCTGATGATCATCAGATAGATATGATAACTGTAGCTACACATCAGCGTACAGGCTTGGCTCATCTTATCTCTGGAAGTATTGCAGAAGATGTGGTCAATCACTCAAAGCGTCCTGTGTTGACTTTCGGGATAAAATATCATAAGTAAAGCTTCACTTTATGATATGAAATACTGATTTCTAAAAGAGTCAGAATATTCTTTGAGATACTTCAATATTTACTAATGAACAAGTGGTTTGGTAAGATTTTCTTAAAAATCTAAACCACTTTTATTTAACCCTATTTTTTGATTATGCAATTAAAAAAGATACTAGTTCCCTTTGATTTCTCGGCATTAGCTGAAAATGCTTTACATTATGCACATTGGCTTGCTTCACAGACTGGAGCGAGTCTTATTATCTCGCATGTAGTAGAAGAAGAACAAATCAAAGCACTTCAAAAATTAATTCTTGATGAACCAAGCAAGGCAAGGGCTTATGAAGAGCAGTTTATTGAGACATTGCAAGTACACCTTGAAAAAGCTTCCAAACAATATCAAGTAAAAGAGGTAGATATATTGCCACGCATCGAGTCTGGTGAGCTAGTAGATACATTGCTTAGACAAATCACAGAGCAAGCCATTGACTTGGTGGTTATGGCTACTCATGCTCAAAGTACATTTTTTGAGGATACTCACACAGAACAGATATTAAGGCAAGTTTCTATCCCTATCCTGACTATTTTTACCCCTTGCACACCTACGCCTATTAAAAAAATAGTTTTGGCAATAGATACAGAGTTAAGCCCAATGGATATTTATACTCAGGTGAAAGCTTTTCAAGAGTTTTTTAAGGCAGAGTTATTTCTATTTCATGTGGTTACCCCTTCACATTTCTATTCAAGCTCAGAAGTGGCTAAGATTGCAGAAAGATTAATAGTAGATGCTAATCTTAGTAACTATCGCTTAGAGACCGTTAGTGCATACAGAGAAGAAGAAGGAATCTTATATTTTGCTCAAGATATAAAAGCAGATTTGATTATCATGACTACTCATCAGCGAGTAGGGATTGCCCGTCTTATATCAGGAAGTATTACAGAGGAAGTCATCAAGCAAGCAAATATTCCTGTACTATCTTTTGGTACAAAATATATTCAGATATAAATCTCGCAAAAGGCTATTATTTTTATCAGTTATGTCTTAAATTTAATTTCTTAAAGTTTTAACCTAATACTCAACAATGAAAAAAATACTCATTCCCACAGATTTCTCAGAAGCCTCTAACAATGCCTTAGAAGTAGCTATTCAGATTGCCAAAAAATCAGACCAAGATTTATTACTTGTTTTGATGAATGTAGTAGATTTAGATCGGTTTTTTACGACCAATGAAGCTGGTGAATATGTCGACGCACGTCAAGACCCCAAATATAAAGCGCATCTAATCAGCAATGCTGAACAAAAACTAGAAGATCTCATAGAAAAATATAAACTGACCAATGCTACAGGCAAAGTAGAAACAGGAGATGTGATTGAGATTATCAATAAATCGGTAGAAGAGGAGGAGATAGATTTGGTAATCGTAGGTGCACATTCGAGCAATATCTACCAAGAAATGCTATTTAGTTCTACTACTGATAGAGTTATCAGAACAGTAACTTGCCCTGTGCTTACTATCCGAAAAAGCCATAACTTCAAAGCAGATAACTTAGTATTTGCAACTAATCTGGATGAGGAGCATGGCCAAGTCATCTCTCAAATTAAAGAAATGCAAAGACTCTTTGGCTCTACTATTCATCTAGTATATATCAATACGCCTGCTGACTTTTATAACAATAGAAGGCTTCAATCTATGAAAGATACCTTTGTGGAAAAATATCAGTTAGAAAACTATACTTTTTCTATTTATGACGATTTTACGATTGAAACAGGAATTGCTCATTTTTGTGAAGATGCACAAGCAGATGTACTAGCATTAGCAGCTACACACCTTAATGATTTGATGGATTATACCTTCTCTAGTCACACAAGTGACATAGTAATAGATGTAAGTAGCCGTCCTGTATTGACTTTTGCAAAATAAATATTGATTTTATAAGCCGAAGGGTTTGTCTAATATCAACCCTTCGGTAATAAATCTATTCCTTATACAAGCTCCTGCAAGGCAATTCTAAATCCAGCAGAAGCGAGGTGAGTTTTCTCAGGATTAATGGCGTGTATTTTTTCTAAGGCCTGTCGGATAGTTTGAGAAGTGTCTCTAAAAATATTCTCATCTGTTACATCTGCATTGGGCGACATTAGATAAGCAAAAGTACGGGCCATGCCACAGTTAGCCACAAAATCAGAAACCAATGAAACTCTCTCATCTACATACTCAGTAATAGGTCCATAAAAAATAGCTTTATCTGCGAAAGGTACATTTGCACCACAAGCGATTACTTCCAATCCATTCTCTATCATTGCCTCTACTTGATTTTGTGTAACCAAACGTGAAGCTGCTGCTGGGATAAATATCTCTGCTCCCATGCTCCATATCTTCTCATTTACTTCTTCAAAAGATAAAAGTTCATCTCCTACAAGCGTATTATTTTCTCGAGCAGCAAATATTTTCTTGACAGCCTCTAAGTCATAGCCTTCAGCATTTAGAAGCCCATGTGCTCTATCAATAATACCCACTATTTTTACCCCCTCCTTTGCTAAGTATAAAGCAGAAGTAGCACCTACGTTGCCCCAACCTTGTATGATAGCACGTTTTTCACTGAGGTTTCCACCCCATAGACTATAATAATGGCATACTGATTCTGCTACACCATAGCCCGTAATCATATCAGATACTGTGTATTTTTTAGAAATGGTAGTAGGGGTATAATCTGGGTTTTCTAAAATCTTAGAAACACCTTGTCTCAATCTTCCAATTTTACGGATTTTATCAGGCTTACTTGCATTAAAATGTCCGTTTACCACCCCTTCTTGAGGGTGCCAGAGTCCATCCGTTTCAGTAATTGGGATAACCTCATGGATTTCATCCACATTCAAATCACCTCCTGTGCCATAGTAGTTTTTGAGTAAAGGATACACAGCCTTATACCAGCGTTCTAATACTCCTCTCTTGCGAGGGTCTTTGGGGTCAAAGTTAATACCTGATTTTGCCCCTCCAATAGGTGGGCCAGAAACTGTAAACTTCACTTCCATTGTCTTGGCAAGCGACTCTACTTCATTGCGGTCAAGCCCCACACGCATCCGTGTGCCACCACCTGCAGCACCATTTCGGAGAGAATTAATCACTACCCAGCCTTCTGCTTCAGTCTCTGAGTCTTTCCATTCAAAGACAATTTCGGGTCTTTTGCTTTCAAATTTGCTTAATAAATCTTTCATTGTAAGGGGTGTAGTCAAAAAAATCTTTTGAGTATTAACGTTAGGTAAAAATCTAATTCTCTATTTTTGCAGAATAAAACCTTTTAGTCCTTCATTAATATAAAAATATTTCACAAAAATATAAGATAATTTCAATTTTTGTGAGAAAATCACACATGAATTTTGCTATAGATATAGGAAATACTTTCTGTAAAGTGGGAAAGTTTGAAAATCATAAGGAAGTAGAAGTCTTAAATCAATTAGATTTACAAGATATTATTTCCCTTATCAAACAAGATAAACCTAGCAAAAGTATCTTGTCTTCTGTCAGAAATCATCATTCAGATTTTTTAGAAGAAATCAAAAGCTCAACTAAACTATTGTATCTTTCTCATCAAACACTTGTTCCAGTCCAAAATCATTATGAAACCCCACATACCCTTGGGCTAGACCGTCTAGCAGGCGTAGTGGGAGCAAAGACGTATTTTCCTGATGAGCCTTGTTTGGTTGTAGATTTAGGCACTTGTATTACGTTTGATTTGATAGATGCTGAGAATAATTATTGGGGTGGGAATATCGCCCCAGGAATGAATATGAGACTACGAGCTATGCACGAGTTTACGGCAAAGCTTCCAATGATAGAAGTGCAACAAAATGAATTATCTGAAAATATTTTAGGAAGGCAGACAACCCAAGCGATGCTTAATGGAGTCATACAAGGAATAAAGTTTGAAATACAAGGTTTATATCAGGAGCTTTTAGAGAAATATGCCTCTTTGCGTTTGATTTTAAGTGGTGGAGATGCTACTTTTTTTGAAACTAAATTAAAAGAACCCATATTTGCAGTTCCTTTTCTAAATCTTATTGGTTTAAATACAATTTTAGAATACAATGATCTTTAAAAATCTTTTTATCTTATGTCTTGCACTTGTGGGGCTATTCTACCAATCCTTACAAGCACAAGATTTAGGAAACTCTCCTTACTCACAAAGTGGAATCGGTGATGTCAGAAGTCAAGCATTTAGCCACCAAGCAGGGATGGCAGGCATCGGAGTGGCTTTTGAGCTACCTTTTCAGATAAATAATATTAACCCTGCCTTACTTTCCAGAATACGAAGAACTATCTTAGATGTAGGCGTAACAGGTAAACTAAATCTCTTGAATCAAGGAGATTTGAGTCAGCGTGATTTTGGTGCAGGCTTAAGTCACATAGCTTTAGCTTTTCCGATAGCCCGCAAAATGACCTCATCTATTGGTTTGCAGCCTTTTAGTTCTGTAAATTATGAAAATTCATTTGTACAGCCAGTAGTTAATTCTGATTTTACATCTGATGTTACTTACAGAGGTACAGGTGGTCTTAGCAATGTGTTTTTTAATACGTCTATGGAGCTTTTGGGCAAAAGAAATTTTCGACCAGATACTTTAAGAACCAGACTTTCTGTTGGTCTAAAAATCAACTATGTCTTTGGATCTGTGATAGATGAATCTATTACTCAGGTCAATGGAGGAACTAATCAAGCCAATTATGAGATTGCCTTCAAAAAACGCACTACCTATACTGATTTTACCTTTGAGCCAGGTCTTGCTTTTACTCAGAGAATAGGGGATAATTACCGACTTAATCTA
>JBBRUH010000077.1:0-15144 GCA_038248005.1 Cytophagales bacterium
GAGATAATTTGGTGATAAAGGAGAGAGATACTGGTGAAGATGATAACTCACCAATTGTGTGCAGTAAATAAGCCAAGATAAGCCAATACATAGCCGCTTTGCCAAAAGGCTCTGCACTTGCTTCTAAGGATGCACCTGCCATCATCAAGAAGCCTAAGCCCATGATGATAGTACCGATTGCCATCTTGAATAAAGAAGAGGCTTCTCTCCCCCATTTTTGCCAAACAACCCAAAAGGAAGCAACAGCTGTACCAAATACTATTATAAAAAAAGAATTGACTGATTGGAATACACTAGCAGGAATCACAAACAGAGAGAAGAAATCACGGTTAATTTTCTCTTTGGCATAGATATTCATCATACCACCTGCTTGCTCAAAAGCTCCCCAGAATACGATGATAATCACAAAGGAGATAGCCAAGACAAGCATACGGTCTTTTTCTTCTTTGGTAAGGGCTTTGTCTTGGTTAGTATTTTCTACCTTAGGTGCTTCTGTATAGTTGCCTACATGAGTAAGGTATTTTTGTCCCCAGATAAATACAAGTTGCCCTAGAAGCATCCCGATTCCAGCCAAGCCAAAACCATAGTGCCAGCCATATACTTCACCAATATATCCTACTAAAATAGAGGACAAGAATGAACCTAAATTAATCCCTATATAAAAAATAGTAAAGCCTTTGTCTCTTCTTGGGTCACCTTCTCGGTATAGACCTCCTACCATTGTAGAGATATTAGGCTTTAAACCACCTACTCCTAAAATGATAAAGGCAAGACCTGTAAAAAAGGCATACATATTATCAATCGCCAATACACTATGCCCTATTACTAGTAAAAAACCACCTAACATGACAGTTTTTTTCTGACCTATGAATCTATCAGCGATGTACCCTCCTGGAATAGACATCAAATAAACCAACATGGTGTACCAGCCATAAAGTGCAATTGCTTCTGCATTCGTCCAGCCTAAGCCTCCATCATCAAGAGAAGAAGCGATGTATAAAACCAATAAGGCACGCATGCCATAATAACTAAACCGCTCCCACATTTCTGTAAAAAAGAGAATGGCAAGACCAATTGGATGCCCAAAAAATGCTTTATCTGTGTTCTTCATTTATTCAGAGAGTCAAAAATATTTTAATTATCATATTGCTAGTTGTAAAAATACAAATCAGCACAACAAAGCAAAAATAAAATTCTTTTGCATAAATACCTATTTTAATCTTACAATATTCGGTTTATATTATTAAAAATCAAAAGACAATGCCCAGAATTTTAAAAACTTGCTTGTTTTCAGATATAAGCGAAAGAAATATTTCTTAAATTTGCATCTTAAATTATAAATAATTAGCCTAAAATTAAAAAATATTAACGATGCAAGAATTTGGAATAAAATCAAAGCTATTTGATATTAAAAGATCAGGTCTGAAAAATACAAAGACGGTTTATTGGAATTTATCCCCAGCCGAATTGATAGAAGAAGCACTCAAAAATAAAGAAGGGGTACTCTCTGACACAGGAGCGATTATGTGTGATACAGGTATTTTCACAGGTCGCTCACCTAAAGATAAATTTATCGTCAAAGATGCCAAAACGGCTGATACCGTATGGTGGGGAGATATTAACTTTCCGATTGAAGGAAAATACTTTGACCAGTTACACCAAAAAATGCTTGTCTTTCTAGAAGATAAAGATATTTATGTAAGAGATGCCTATGCAGGTGCTCACCCTGATTATCAACTTAGATTACGTGTAGTCAATACACAAGCTTGGCAAAATATGTTTTGCTATAATATGTTTTTAAGACCTGATAAGACTGAGTTAGAGAATTTCGAACCCAATTTTACTATTTTGTGTATTCCTGAGTTTGAAGCTGACCCAGCAATAGACGGGGTGAGACAAGCTAACTTTACAATGATTGATTTTACTAAAAGAATTATCTTAATCGGTGGTTCGGGCTATGCTGGAGAAATGAAAAAAGGTATCTTCTCGGTCTTAAATTATACCCTTCCTAAAGAAGAAGGCGTTCTTTCCATGCACTGTTCCGCAAACGTTGGCGATGACAATGACACTGCTATTTTCTTTGGTTTGTCAGGCACTGGAAAGACGACTCTTTCGGCAGATGCTTCTAGGCATTTGATTGGTGATGATGAGCATGGCTGGTCTGAAGATACTATTTTTAACTTCGAAGGTGGCTGTTATGCGAAGGTGATTGACCTAAGTAAAGAAAAAGAACCTGAAATCTGGAATGCTATTCGTTTTGGGTCTATTTTAGAGAATACAAGATTTATTCCTGGTACTCACACACCTGACTATGCCAATACTTCTGTAACCCAAAATACACGTACTGCTTATCCGATTCATTTTATAGACAATGCTCTTGAAAAGTCTATGGCAGGTGCACCTAAGAATATTTTTTTCCTTACTTGTGATGCTTATGGCGTACTTCCTCCTATCTCGAAACTAACTACAGGACAGACCATGTATCACTTTATCTCTGGCTATACTGCCAAAATAGCAGGTACTGAGGTAGGAATTACGGATCCAGAAGCTACTTTTTCTGCCTGTTTTGGAGCAGCATTTTTGCCTTTACATCCAACTGAGTATGCAGAACTTCTTGGTAAAAAGATAAAAAGTCAAGAAGTGAATGTATGGCTCATCAATACAGGCTGGACGGGTGGTGGCTTTGGGGTTGGTTCTCGTATGAAGCTTTCTTATACTCGTGCGATGATTCATGCTGCTTTAGAAAACAAACTCAATGAGGTAGTCTATGAAAAGCACTCAGTGTTTGGCGTAAATGTGCCTCAGTCTTGCCCTAATGTATCTTCTGAAATCTTAAATCCTCGCCAGACCTGGCAAGATAAAGAAGCTTATGATGCAAAAGCGAATCTGCTTGCACAAAAATTTGTCAAGAATTTTGAGAAATACGCAGGCTATGCCAATGAAGAAATCTTAGGAGGTAGCCCTGTGGTTGCCCTTAAAGCTTCTTAATTACTTACATTTTATATTTCCTTTTCTCCAAATAGGAAACAGATGAATGAGAGTTTGAGCTATCTAACACTCAGGCTCTCATTCTCACTTATCAAAAAAGCTATCACTCTCCTAGAACTACAACTCCTCACTTCTGATTTATAAAATCCTCGGTTCTTACTTACTAGCTGTTGATGGCATGTTAATCCGTAACTTCCTGTTATGTATATAATAGGGCTATGATTTTCTGTGATTTCTGCCTGTACCCATTTATCTTTATTTTTTTGATATGCTCTAAAAACAATAAAATGTCTTTTGAAGCATATTGCTTTAACATCTTTTTATCTAGGAGTTGTTTATAAATCCTGAAGTACATAATCAAAGCCAAAAATTGATAAATGACCAAGTTTTTATTTGTGTTTGTCCTTACATATAACTTACATTTGCTGCTAAGATATTTTTAGAAGTATCATCTTTTACTCAGGTTGAAATCAGAAATATAGAAAGAAAAGAATAGGTTTTCAAACTACTCTCCTTATCGAAGAAAATAAGCGAAAGTGCTTTAAAGCACTTTCGCTTATTTTTTTGTATTTAAGTTAGCTTCCCTTGAATAGCGAATGATATTATCAATCACTCTATCAGGAGGGCTAGATGTGTTTTTATTCAACTCATCAAGAGCAACCCTAAGTTCTTGATATTGTGCATTAAATTTGGAATCAGTTGTAATCAAAATTTCAATCACTTTATTCTCAGCAAGAGAAGTTTCTTGATAGATATACCTGATTAAATCATTTTTAGAAAATACTTTGGTCATACGTCACATTATATTTTTGCATTTGCTTACGCAGATTGATCAGTGCGTATCGCATTCGCCCTAATGCCGTGTTGACACTTACTTGAGTAGCATCAGCTATTTCTTGGAAACTCATCTCGGCATAGTGTCGCATAATGAGTACCTCACGCTGCTTCTCAGGTAGTTTCTCTACCATCAGGCGTAATTTACGATAAGTCTCTTTTCTAATCTGTGCAGATTCTACTGAATCTTCTGAAAAGCTTAACGTATTAAAAACGTGAGAGTTGTCATCCATGATTGTGGTAGGATAGCGGCGTTCTTTTCTGAAATAATCAATTGCCAAATTGTGGGCAATTCTGCTAATCCAGGGCAAAAACTTACCTTGCTCGTTATACTTACCAGATTTGATGGTTCTGACTGCTTTGATAAAGGTATCTTGAAGTAAATCTTCGGCAATACTAATTTCTTTTACGATTAAAAGAATAGTAGTAAACACTTTATCTTTGTGGCGATTTACTAACTCTTCAAAGGCTTTTTCATCGCCTTGAATGTAAAGAGATATTAATTCGCTGTCATTGATGCGTTCTTCTCTCACTTTTTTTGTACTTTTATGGAACGTAGGGTTTTGTAACATATTGTTTTGGGTCTTAATTTTACTCTATTATAGCACCTTTTTCTGATAAAAGTTGTGAGGTATTTGTCAATTTGGGGATTTGCTTTGTCAGTTTGGGGATTTACTTTGTCAAGGAAATGAAAAGGATTTGTAAAAAGGGAAAAATCGCTTGTGAAGGAAGCAACTTTAAATAACTCATTTTAATTAAAAAACTATATAAATCTACTTAAAAACATGAACAAAACTGCTACTGTATCACGTCCGTTTTGGAAAAAAGCCTTGCGTTTTTTATGGCGAACCTTCTTATGGCTCTTTGGTTCTTTGCTCTTGTTTATTATTTTATTCAAATGGATACCTGTGCTATTCACACCTACCATGTTTTTTGACAGCATGTCAGCTTGGTTTTCGGGCAAAGACACCCGCATCTACTATGAGTGGAGAAGCTATGATTTAATCTCAGACCATGTCAAGGTGGCAGTAGTCGCCTCCGAAGACCAGCGATTTCCTACACATGGTGGGCTTGACTTTGCAGCCATCAAGCAAGCCATGAAAGAAAACGAAATGCAAGGCAAAAAAAGAGGTGCCAGTACTATTAGCCAGCAAGTAGCTAAAAATGTGTTTCTATGGCAGGGAGGCGGTTATTTCCGCAAGGCATTAGAAGTGCCTATTACTTATATGATAGAGTTTGTTTGGGGCAAAGAGCGGATACTAGAGGTTTATCTTAATATCGCAGAGATGGGACCACAGACGTATGGAGTACAAGCTGCATCTAAGCGATTTTATAATAAGAGTTCACAACATCTCACTCCTATAGAATCTGCACGCATTGCGGCTGTGCTACCCAACCCGAAAGTATATTTACTTCAAAATCCTTCTCCACTGGTGATTTATAGACAAAACCATACACTATATCAAATGCAACTTTTAGGAGGCATCTCTTACCTTAAAGATTTATGATGTCTAAGTGGGCTGATTTAGTTCTGTTAGATTTGGAAGAGAAAGTAGTTAAGAAAGAAAATTTATTGTATAAATGTGCTTGGTCTCCCTTGGAAGGACAGACTTTGCTTGGTGTAGTCAGTCATACTATAGTTTCAGGAAACCTAGTTTATGACCAAGGGAAATTTAATGAATCGAGAAAAGGTGAAAGATTATCATTTAATCGATAAACAAAAATTTGTTTTCTATCTAATCTTCCTTATTTTTGCATACTCAAATGGCGGTTGTAGCTCAGTTGGTTAGAGCATTGGTTTGTGGTACCGAGGGTCGCCGGTTCGAGCCCGGTCATCCGCCCTTTAAAATTTGCTTAAGTATTTGATACTTAAGCTTTTTTTTTGAGCCTTCTGGTTCGGGAAGACACAAACCACGGAAATAGCTTTTTTTTGCTCTTCATCTCAATCACCTGTGAAGACACAGGCAACGGTGAAGAAAGCACATACAACAGCGAAAAACCTTATTATCAGATACTTACACATTAATAACTCATCACTCATCACTTATATCTCTTTTAGCTTACCTTTCTTAATTAAATTTTCAATATTTTTGTGTAACATCAGAATCAAGAAGCTTATCATTCGTCATGACTTTAAATGATTTATTTCTTACTCCGCTTTATTTGATATTTATTTACGGATTTCTTTTTTTTCAAAGAAGCCGTATTAAAAATGAAGTCATTAAATCATACTTTATTCCTGCGGTTAGTCTAAAAATTATTGGAGCTATTTCAGTAGGTTTGATTTATCAGTTTTATTATAGCGGAGGAGATACTTATAACTTTTATAAAGAAGCCCGCTATATTTGGTTAGCTTTTGGAGATAATCCTATCTATGGTTTTCGCCTGATATTTGGACCTATTCAAGATTTTAGCCCTGAGCTTATTCCATATACCAGCAATATGAACTGGTTTACACAAGGAGACACACATACTTATAATATCATTCGCTTGACGGGTTTTATTGGGCTGTTTACTTTTCATACCTATACAGTGATTGCTATTTTCTTTGCTTTGTTGAGCTTCTCTGGGGTTTGGGCACTTTATAAGGCTTTTTATGATATGTTTCCTGCTTTGCATAAGGCTTTAGCATATTCCATATTTTTTGTACCTTCGGTATTTTTTTGGGGTTCTGGACTTTTAAAAGACCCTATTACTTTTGGAGCTTTGGGTTGGGCTGTTCACGCTTTTTATTTTGGGCTTATCAAGCGAGAGCGAGTTGTCGGGAATATAATCATACTTGCATTAAGTGCCTTGGCGATTCAGTACATCAAGGTATATATTCTAATGTGTTTTTTGCCAGCCGCCTCATTTTGGTTTTTCTTTCAGTTTAAGGCGAGTATCAAATCTCCCGCAGTTCGTGCTATTTCATTGCCTTTTATTTTGATAGTTTCTATCCCCCTTGGATATTATGGAATTAATCAAATCACTGCTGACAATGAACGATATCAGTTGACCAATATAGCCGCTACTGCACAGACTACTGCCACTTGGCTAGAATATGTAGGAGAATCTCAGGGAGGCTCGGTTTATTCATTGGGTGAGTTTGATGGTACTATTATTAACTTATTGACTAAATTCCCACAAGCTACTTGGCTAGGTTTATTTCGTCCTTACCTGTGGGAGTCAAAGAATCCAGTAATGATTCTTTCTGCTTTAGAATCTAGTTTTTTCTTGTTTTTAACTTTGAGAATACTATTTATGTATGGTTTTGGGAGTGTTTATAGGCTTGCTTCCCGAAATCCAGTCTTGATATTTTGCTTAATATTTGCGATTGCAATGGCATTCGGAACAGCCCTTACAAGCTATAATTTTGGTTCATTGGTAAGGTACAGGATTCCCTTTATGCCTTTTTATTTAGCCTTTCTTTACATTGTCCAGTATAAAATTAGTAATAACACAAAATTATACTAGCTTCTTAGTAAAATGCTAAAAATAAGTTAATCATTATGAGTTCTTAAAATACTCATTATCAAGTTATTATAAATTCATAACTCATTTAGAATATTATTTCTTCCTTTCCTTCAAAAAGGCTTCAAACTCAGCTAGAGGCAAGGCATTCACAGTTTGTGCAGCAGTAAGCCCACCTTTGCGACCTATCCCTACTCCAAATCTCACGTCCTCTATGCTCGCAGCGGCATGTGCATCAGGATTGATACTAATCTTTACCCCTTTTTTGAGGGCAAGCCCCACCCAACGCCAGTCCAAATCTAAGCGATAAGGAGAAGCATTGATTTCTATGACTACATTATGCTTTGCACAAGCTTCTATGATTTGCTCATAATCAATCGGGTAGCCTTCTCTTCGGAGCAGAATCCTGCCTGTCGGATGTCCAAGCATAGTGGTATAAGGATTTTCAATGGCTTTTATCAGTCTTTGTGTTGCTTTTTCAATATCCATTTTGAGGCTACTATGGACAGAGGCTATCACAAAATCAAAACTCTGAAGGATATTTTCAGGATAATCCAAAGAGCCATCTCCCAAAATATCAGACTCAATTCCCTTAAAAATTTTAAAAGGAGCTAGTTTTTCATTGAGTTTGTCTATTTCTTCTTGTTGCTTTTTGACAGTGTAGTCTTTTAAGCCATTGGCATAGACTGCCGTTTGGGAGTGATCAGTAATCCCTAGATACTCATAACCTGCTTCTTTGCAAGCTTTTGCCATTTCTTCTAAGGTATTTTTGCCATCACTGTAGGTAGAGTGTGCATGGATAATGCCTTTGATATCTTCGGTTTTGAGGAGTTGAGGTAGTTTTCCTTCTTTTGCAAGCTCTAATTCTTGATACCCTTCTCGCATTTCTGGCTCTATATAGGGCAGTTCTACTGCATTATAAATTGCACTTTCATTCTCAAATACAGCACTTTGGGCGAGTTGTAAAAGAGATTTTTCTTGACTAAGTGCTCGATAAGCAAGGTGTGCAGAGGAGGCAGAATGTATAAATACCTCACTCACTAATCTATTAGGCAAGCAAGTACGCACTACTAATTTTAATTTATTATCTTGAATAAGTCCGTGCCAAGCAAAAAGACTTGGAGAAGGAAGAGTTTTCTCTAAAAAATCAGCTTCATCAAGTGCCTTAAAGACAGCCTCTTCCTCACTCGTACTTACCAAGAGATGGATAATATCGGTGATTTCTAACTGACGACGAACAGCCCCTACGATTTCTATTTGCCAGCTTTTATTTATATTTTGGAGATATTCTTTGATATTGTATGCCCAAAACTCAGCTTCGGGATAGCGAACTTTGCCAGAAGTACTTTTAAAAAAAATCAAAGACTGACGAATATTTTCTTGAGTCTTTTCTCCAAAGCCTTTCAAGGTGGCTATTTGATTATTTTCACAAGCATCTAATAATTGCTCAGGGCTTTCTAGCCCATGTTCTTTCCAGAGAGTTTGCACCTTTTTTACGCCTAACCCATCTATATTAAGCATCTCTACTACACCTTTTGGCGTTATTTCTAAAATTTCTTGAAGCTGGTGAAAAACCCCTTTTTGATTTGCTTCATCTATTTTGGCAGCAATGGCTTTGCCTATTCCTTCTAGTTTTTCTAATTCACTGAGAGATAGATTTTTGAGAGGTTGCTTGACTCTTTCAAGGTTAAATACTGCATTTTGATAAGAGCGAACTTTAAAGCTATTTTCTCCATTTAGCTCCAAAATAGAGCCGTATAGTTTTATTTGGCGGATGATGTCTTTATTTTCCACAGTTTTAAGGGGTTTATTTTTGTTACAAATCTAAGCAATAAAGATAATTTTAAAGAAAGTATATCCTTTGTTTCTAAAAAACAATCCTAAATTATCTTCATAAATAAATCCTTATGGAGAGCGTTTTTTTAAATTAAGAAAAATTAACAACTCTGAAAGGCAACTTTTTGGTTAAATTTTAGGTCTAAAACTATAATAATTCCACATCCAAACTTTTACACTCATGAAACTAAAAATATTTGTTTTACTTCTCTTACTTGCAACTCCTTCCATTATATCCGCTCAAAAAATAGGGCAAATTAAAGACAAGGCTCAGCAAAACACCTCTGAATCAGGAGGAAGTCGTTTTAATAATTCATCTGGTGATTTTGCCTCTAATTTATTTGCAAATATATTTGTGGAATTAATAGATATTGTAGTGGGCAGTATTTGGATGAGCCCAGAAGAAAGAGCTTACCTACGAGAACGACGAATAGAAAAAAGAGAACAAGGCTTACTCAATCCTAAATTTGGATTAGATATAGACTTAAACTATGGCGGAATCCCCAATGATTATCACTCTCTTCGCCCTCGAGCTAGGGCACATATAGGCATTTTTTCCACAGATATTCGCTATTCATCTTTAATAGAAAAGCGTTTAGATGGTTTAGATATTTACAATACCTTAGATTGGCAAGTTTTACAGATTGCTTGGGTCAATGTGCCACAGTTTACTTTTAGGACTGGATTCGGTATAATGCACGAATATGATACCAACCTAAGTTATCCTGAGTTTACGGGAAGTTTTGATATATATTTTAATCAGCAAAAGATTCGTTTTGCTCCTGAATTTAGATATGCACAAGGCTTTACAAGTGAATTTGGCAATGTAGTGCCTCGCTCAGAAATTAATGCTGAGCTAAGTTACGCCCTTCTCATGAAGCCTCATTTTAAAATCTATGGAGGTATCAATGCACTCTATGCACGTTATTATCAATCAGTCAATATCTGGACAATAGGGGCAGGTCTTAAACTGAGGGTTCATTGATTTTTTTTGTGAGAAAAAGGAAGTAGCAAGGTAGTATTCAAATAAAAACTGAATATTACTTGATTGAAATATCTTTATTTATACCTCATATTTCGGTAAAAAATATATTGATAATCAAAATTAAAAATATATTTTTCAGATATAAATAAAATTTTACCTTATTTTTACCTAATTACTTTTTTTAGAATGCTACATTAAACATTATTACGATTTTATGGGTGAATAGCTGGTGCAAGCCTCTTGGCTTGCACCAGCTATTCACCTCGTTCAAGCGTCTTCGCTTGAACGGTATTTATTAGTTTAAGTTATTGAATACCAGATACTTAAATTCTTTTTATCAATAGAAATCATTACCGAAATGTAAGTTACTAATCTGTAACTATCAACAATGAGTATATCCCATATTTATATAATAACTGAAAGCAAGAAAAACCTAATTCCTTATTTATATGAAAAAGAAGAATATTAATGACGAAGATTTACGAAAAATCATAGAAAAAGCCCACGAACTTACCACTACTGAGCAAAACAATCTTACCTTAGAGGATGTAAAAAAGACTGCAGAAGAGTTAGGCATCTCTCCCGAAAAAGTATCTATTGCCTACGATATGATAGAGCAGGAGAAAAAAGAACATACTGTAAGAAAAAAATACCTGAGAACCTTATCCATACAAATTGTGGTAATTTTGTTAACCGTAGTAGCTATTATTTATTGGAATTTCAGACTATCCACTCCTCCAAAAGCTTATCAAGGGAAGGTTAAAATGACTATCACAAGTGAATTAAATGAAACAAATCTCGCAAATGAACTGAAAGAAGTAAGACTTTTTCAATACAATAAAATATACAGTTATCTAAAGTTTACCGACATCGAACGAGTCTATAAAGTAGAATGGAGATTTATAAACCCTGAAGGTAATCTTTTTGACCAATCACAACTGAAACTTGTCCCAGATAATGGAGATGTGACTGCTTGGGCTATACTTAATCTGCCTATGAGTAGCCCCACGGGAGAGTGGAAAGTAGAGGTTTGGATAGAAGATAAGCTTTATCAGAGTTTTCCGATGAAAGTAAGTTACGGGTATTTTAGTGCCACACTCACTAGCAAATTAGGCACAAATACTCGTAAGACACCAAGGCCAGAAGACATTAAAGATACCTATGTCAAAGGGCAAGATGAGGTAGTAATCTGTTATCTTTATTGGTCATTACTCAGTAAAAAAAGAGCTGGGGAAATCGTCTGGAAATGGATAGCACCAGATGGCACATTAGCACTAGAAGAGGCATTAACAACCAATCTTACTTTAGATATGAGTTGGTTTAGAGCTAATCACGGATTAATCCTCGATGAGGCACAAGTAGGTCAATGGAAAGTAGAAGTATATTATTCAGATATAAAAATAGAAACACTCGAGTTTACCGTAAAATAAAAGATATACCTGTAATTTTGATGAGATGAGGTCTTATATTCTATCCTATGATTGAAATGAAATTTCTTGAAAGTATCCGTGTCAGCAAACGTATTTTTGAAAATTTAGGATTGCATCAGAATAGGGTAAAAAAAGTATTTGAAGCATACTTCCCTACATTGCCTGTGATAGATTTATTTTCAATACAAATACCAAGTGATTTGGATAATGGCTTGTATAAATGCCGAGTAATTTATACACAAAAGATAGAGCAGGTTGAGTTTGTGCCTCATCAGATTAAGTCCATTCATAGTTTGTGCTTGGTAGAAGGAAATCATATAGACTATTCTCATAAATTAGCTCAAAGAGATGCTTTGCAGGCACTTTACCAAAGACGTAAATCTGCAGAGGATGTACTCATCGTTCGAGATGGATTAATTACAGATACTTCTTACGGCAATATTGCTTTTTGGGATGGTCAGCAATGGTTTACCCCTCACCCCCCACTTTTAGAAGGCACTCAAAGAAGTAAATTAATCAAATCAGAAATTATTTTTTCAAAAGAAATAAAAGTAACAGACTTATCTAATTTCTACAAATTTAAGATTTTTAACGCCCTTAGAGTATGGGAAGAAGTAGAGGAGATTAGCATTGAAAATATTTTTGAATGAATGAGGTCTTTTGGGCAAGTAAACCTTAAAAATAACAAACTAATCTCTCTTTTGCTTTGATTCCACTCAATTTGTCAAATTTCTCTTTAATTTTGCAACTGATTACACCTTTGCCTATGTCGGCATAGGCAACTAACTTTCGGTTTGTGTCTTCTAATCCTCGGTTTGTGTCTTCACAAATCGAAATCTGCGTCTTCACAAACTGAAATCTTAACCCTCGGTTTGTGTCTTCACAAACCGAAATGAAGTACTTTAACATTTAATAAAAATGCTCAAAACCCATAATTGTGGCGAATTACGCCTTGCTCATATAGACCAATCTGTAATACTCTGTGGCTGGGTACAGCGTGTGCGTGATAAGGGGGCTTTGCTCTTTGTAGATTTGCGAGACCGCTATGGCATCACTCAGCTAGTGGCTCGTGAGGGTGAAACTTCTCCCGAATTAATAGAAAAAATACGCAGTTTAGGGCGTGAATTTGTGCTACAAGTACAAGGCAAGATAGTAGAGCGTGCTTCTAAAAACCCTGAAATGCCCACAGGCAATATCGAGATAGAAATCACGCAGCTAGACATACTCAATGCTTCTAAAACACCTCCTTTTATCATAGAAGATGAGACGGATGGAGGCGAAGAATTACGTATGAAGTACCGCTACTTAGATTTGAGAAGAAACATAGTTCGTAAAAACCTTGAATTGCGTCATCGTCTTAACCGTGAAACAAGACAATATCTTGATAATCAAGAATTTATAGAAGTAGAAACTCCTGTGTTGATTAAATCTACACCCGAAGGAGCAAGAGATTTTGTAGTGCCTTCTCGCATGAATGAAGGTCAGTTTTATGCCCTTCCACAATCTCCACAGACCTTTAAGCAACTTTTGATGGTATCTGGTTTTGACCGTTATTATCAGATTGTGAAGTGCTTCCGTGATGAAGATTTGCGCGCAGATAGACAGCCTGAGTTTACGCAGATAGACTGTGAGATGACCTTTGTAAACCAAGAAGATATTTTAAATACCTTTGAAGGTTTGATTAAACATCTCTTTAAAACGGTGAAGGGCATAGAATTAGAAGATTTTCCTAGAATGACCTTCGCAGAAGCAATGAGATTATATGGTTCTGACAAACCTGATATTCGCTTTGATATGAAGTTTGTAGAACTCAATGAGGTAGCTCAAAACAAAGGCTTTAAAGTATTTGATGATGCTGAGCTAGTAGCAGGTATCTGTGCCAAAGGCTGTGCAGAATATACCCGCAAGCAATTAGATGAACTTACCGAATGGGTCAAACGCCCTCAAATCGGTGCAAAAGGCTTGGTCTATGTAAAATGCAATGCAGATGGCACTTTTAAATCTTCTGTTGATAAATTTTTCTCAGAAGAGGATTTAAAAACTTGGGCAAGTGCTATGAAAGCCGAAGCAGGTGATTTATTATTAGTCCTTTCTGGAGACAAAGATAAAGTACGCAAGCAGCTCGGAGAATTACGCTTAGAAATGGGCAATAGATTAAATCTGAGAGATAAAAATGTATTTGCACCTCTGTGGGTTATAGATTTTCCTCTTTTAGAATGGGATGAAGATAGCCAAAGATGGTATGCAATGCACCACCCTTTCACTTCACCTAAGACAGAGGACATTCCTCTTGTAGAAGCGGGCAAACTTGGAGAAGTGCGTGCCAATGCCTATGATATGGTTATGAACGGAGTAGAGTTAGGAGGAGGTTCTATCAGGATTTACCAACGCCCTATGCAAGAAAAAATGCTTTCTATTCTTGGCTTTTCAGATGAAGAAGCTCGTAATCAGTTTGGATTTTTAATGGATGCCTTTGAGTTTGGTGCACCACCACACGGAGGGATTGCCTTTGGTTTTGACCGTCTTTGTAGTATGTTTGGAGGAGCAGATTCTATTCGTGATTTTATCGCATTTCCTAAGAACAACTCTGGGCGTGATGTGATGCTAGATTCACCTTCGGCTATCAGCGAAGAGCAACTCAAAGAACTGGCGATTACACTCAGAAAATAAAATAATACAGCCTTTTTTAGGCTAAATTCTCTGATGATTTGGGCAGTGTGAATTTGAACTCACTGCCCTTATTTTTTTCACTTTTAATCTCAAAATCTCCTCCATTCTGCTCAATATACTCTTTAAAAAGAAGCAAGCCTAATCCCGTTCCTTTCTCATTATTAGTCCCAAAAGTACTCTTATGCTTGCCAAGCACAAATAAGCTATCGAGTTGATTTTGGTCTATTCCTATGCCCTCATCTCTAATGCTCACATTTACTTTATTATCCCTTTCTGAAACAGTAATGTAGATATTACTACCCTCGTTGCTAAACTTAATTGCATTAGAAAGTAGGTTACGAACTATGATTTTGATTTGCTCTAAATCTGCATAAATCATTATTTCTGATGGTAAATCTTGGATGATAATTATTTTTTTGTGCTGACTCATATCTTTGAGTAGTTGCACACTAGATTCTATTGCTTTAGCTACAGAAAAAATACTCTTATCGGTATGTGAAGACTCTCCCATCTGACTTTTTGACCATTGCAAAAGATTGTCCATAGAATTGAGAGTGACATCTAGTCGGTGTGTGAGTTCTTTTTGCATAGAGTCAAAATCTTCGGAAGAAAGTAACTTATCATCAAGTACTGAGAGTACAGATTTAATACTGACCAATGGACTTCTAAAATCATGAGAAATCGCAGAAAGTATTTGTGTTTTAAGTTGGTTAAGTTCTTGTAATTGAGATGCTTGTGTCATAATCTCACTCTGTTGTTGTTTGAGTTCTTGGTTCTTTTTATTTAAGAGAATGACAGCATTATTTCTTTCTTGCTCAAAAATGAGATTAAGTGTAAATATAACAGAGATAAGCCCCATAATAACTAAACTTTGGGAAAGAGCATATAATTCTTGATTATGTGTACGAGGAAATTTAAAACCCTTTTGGTCTAAAATCGCAAAAATTATCA
>JBBRUH010000078.1:0-15058 GCA_038248005.1 Cytophagales bacterium
CGACACGCCCACCAAATTCACCTGCTCATAGCCGAGCGCCGTCACAATGTCCGCCACATCTGCCGCGTTTTCGAGCGTGTTGTACGCCGACAGATCATTGCCCTCGCTCACCAACCGGTCACGACACGCCACCAGCGAATCGAAGTTTGCTTGAGCCGAGTAGGGCTAGGAGCTATCTCTACTACTTTTTGAAAACGCCTTTGGACAGAGCAATCTCGCTCATATAGGTGCAAAATATTTCCGTAGTTATCCGCCATAATCTGCACTTCGATGTGCTTAGGCTCTTCTATAAATTTCTCAATAAAAATGGTATCATCTCCAAAAGCTTTTTTTGCTTCATTGCGAGCTTCATCGAAAGATTTTTTCAAATCATTGTCATTCCGAATAACACGCATCCCACGACCTCCACCACCAGAAGCTGCTTTTAGAATGACAGGATAACCGATTCTTTGGGCTTCTGAAAGGGCTATTTTGGTGCTGGTCAGTAGCTCTTGGCTATCTTGGATAAGTGGAATATTGGCTTCGAGGGCTATTTCTTTAGCACGTACTTTATCCCCTAATTTTTCCATAACTTCTGGGCGAGGCCCTACAAAAATAATCCCTTCTTCTTCACATCTTCTAGCAAAATTTACATTTTCCGATAGAAAACCATAGCCCGGGTGTATGGCATCTACTTTATTCTTCTTGGCGATATTGATAATCTCATCTATGTCTAAATAAGGCTTAAGTGGGTCATCATTTTTCCCGATTTTATAGGCTTCATCAGCCTTGTAGCGGTGTAGTGAATAGCGGTCTTCATAGGTAAAAATAGCCACAGTACGTATTTTGAGCTCAGAGGCAGCACGTAGCACACGAATGGCTATTTCGCCTCTATTCGCTACCAGAAGTTTATCTATTTTGTGAAGTTCAGTAGGGCTTTGTGTCATGGAATTATATAGTATTACTAATTTTCAAAATTTTGATAAATCTAAGCAAAAAAAAGGAAATACAAAGAATTAGGGCTATTTTCGAGTTGATATTTATCAATAAAACAAAAATGACTTCGCTGTTAGCAAAGTCATTTTTGTTTATAGTTTATCTCTTTATAAATCTATCATCTCAGTTTATTTCTCTATAAATAGAGAGTTATAAATTACTCTTTATTTTACTTCCCTCCACTTGTTTTATCATCTTCTTTTGCCATTAAATTGGCAAATAAACGATAAGCTCCTGAAACTCCAGCAGGCAATTCTCTAAAAAATGAAAGCTCCCTTCTCTCTAAATACTAAACTTAAAGATTATAAGATGCACAAACTTTTGGTCTGAGCGAGATGCGTCAGAACAGCTTGCTGTTATAGATAAAACCTTATAAACCATAATGGGTAGATTTTGCTAGGTGTTGTATTAGTCTTTTTCCCATTTCCTTTTAATTGAGCTATCTTGTCTGACAACTTTCCAAGCATATTCCTTTGCTTTTTTAAACAATCGTTTTCTTAATTTTTTTGGGTAGAATATTTTTCTATACGTCTTGCGATAACTGTAACTAGTCAAAACATCTAACTGTCCTAAAATATCATAGGCAGCAGCACCACAACGCATACCAACAAAAGCATAATCATAAGGTGTTTGCTCTGAGTAAACTGTTATAATGCTATCAAATTTTTGTTTTTATAATGTTGTTATAGGAATATAGAAAATTACTTTTTTTACACTGTCTGAGTTACCATCTAAGATTTTATAAAAATTATCAACTGAATGAACTGCATAAGTGCTATGTCTATTTTTCTTTTTAGCAAACCAATGAAATTTTCCATTTGGCAAAAAGTTCACAATCCTATTGCTGTCTCCTTCAATGCCAACATGCCCGCCCAAAACACCACCAAACCATTTTTGCTCTGTTTCTTTATATTCTTTCATTGGTTTTGAACCATACAGAAAATGAACTTTTAAGTAAGTAGGTTGTGTCTTGTGAATAAGACAGTAAAGGAATTATGCAAAAGAAAAGGCTTGTTAGCTTTTTCATTGTGCCTTTTTGTTTAATTGCTTACTCCACATTCTGGTAAAAGTTTTTTGATTTCCCCTATTTCTTCTTCAGAAATTTGAGTTCCACTTAAATATAGGGAGGATAATTCTTTACATTTACTTATTTCTTTTGGAAGAGTAGTGAGTACTTTATTGTAATTCAATACCAATATTTTTAAGTTTATCAGTTCACCAATTTCTTTTGGAAGTGTAGTCAATGGATTGCTACTTAAATCCAATCTTTGTAAGTTTTTTAATATACCTATTTCTTTTGGAAGTGTGCTGAATTGATTGGAATTTAAAGCTAGTTCTTGTAGATTTTGCAATTTACCTATTTCTTTTGAGAGTGTAGTGAGTTGATTTGAAGCTAAATACAATCTTTGTAAACCTTTTAATACCCAAAGTTCTTTTGGGAGTGTAGTGAGTTTATTGTCAAACACATTGAATTCTTGTAGATTTATTAATACACCTATTTCTTTTGGGAGCGTGGTAAGTTTATTACTTTTTAAAGTCAACACTTGTAAATTTTTCAATTCGCCTATTTCTTTTGTGATAGTAGTGAGTGTGTTTCCACTTAAATCTAATTCTTGTAAATTTTTTAATTCACCTATTTCTTTTGGGAGTGTGGTAAGTTGATTATCCTTTAAAATCAATACTTGTAAATTTTTTAATTTACCTATTTCTTTGGGTAATTCGGTTAATTCTTGCATATTCAAATCTAATTTATAGACTTCCATAGGCGTTTTGAGGGCATCTTGCATAGATACAAAATCATCTTTTTCTGATAGACTTTCAGCATCAAGTAGTACGTTTTGGGCATTTGCATATACACAGATAAGCAAGAAGGCAAGAGAGAAAATAAGCTTTTTCATCGTTTTTTTATTTTAATTAAAGCGTTTAGATTTTTTATAATTACTGTAAATTCGAATAATTTTTTAGGTTATTTATTCTGAATACAGGTTAAACAAAAGATTTAAGTACTAAAAATTTTAATAAAAATAAGATAGGTTTTTGAAATATTTTTGAAGACTTCATAAAGGTGTGGTTTAATTTCATGAAAGCTCCCCTCCAGATGCAAGGTTGCTAAGTATAGTTTGTACTAATTTATAAAGTATTAGCTTTCTGTTGTGGTAAAGGTCTATACTTATTAAATCAATGGCTAAAAATAAAACTCCTCAAATTATTCAAATATTCCGATGTTCTATGTTCTGTACCTATGGTGGGAATCATGCAGTCATCTCCTTTCAACGCTTATTAAGGTCTTTGACCCTTGACAACGTTCAAGCAGTTTCATTAGGTTATGAAAAATACTTGCTTTCATCTGTGTTGTTGATGATTAAGGAAGACTGAAAACGCTTAATCTACTTTTCAATCGATTGAAATACCTGATAAGACATTTTTTAAGTAACAACTAGCCAATGAAACAGCTGGTATTTATCACTATTTTACTGAATACTTATATTTTTTGAAGAAGAGTTAAATTTTTGTAACATATTTAGCGAAATTTCGCTAAATATATTTGGAGATATGGATTGGCTTTTTTATTATTGCAAAAGAAATTCACTATTAGCGAAATTTCGCTAATAGAAAAGATAAAAAAATTTATCAATAAAACACTAAAAATATGGTAATGCACAGCACCCTCGAAAATAGAATAGAAGTACTAGCAGAAGTCAATGAAAGCTATCAAGAGATACTTACTCAAGAAGCTCTTGAGTTTGTGGTCAAACTGCATACACATTTTAATGCTCGTCGCTTGGAACTACTTCGCAAGCGTGAAACTCGTCAAAAGAATATAGACAATGGTATTTTTCCTGATTTTCTTCCTGAAACTGAGCAAATACGTCGGGGTGACTGGCAAGCAGCTCCTTGTCCTGCTGATATACAAGACAGACGCACCGAAATCACTGGTCCCGTAGATCGCAAAATGATTATCAATGCCCTTAACTCAGGTGCAAAGGTATTTATGGCTGATTTTGAAGATTCTAATTCTCCTAGCTTTACCAATAATATGGATGGGCAGATTAACCTTAGAGATGCCATCAACCGCAATATTGATTTTACTGCCGACAATGGCAAAACATATAAATTAAAAGAAAAGCACGCTGTTTTATTTGTGCGTCCTCGTGGATGGCATTTAGAAGATAAAAATATCGTAGTAGATGGAGAAACTGTTTCTGGTAGCTTGGTAGATTTTGGATTGTATTTTTTTCACAATGCCAAGACCTTAGTAGAAAATGGAACAGGCCCTTATTTCTATTTACCTAAATTAGAGAGTCATTTAGAAGCTCGTCTCTGGAATGATGTCTTTATATTTGCACAAGACGAGTTAGGAATCCCACAAAGAACCATCAAAGTTACGGTCTTGATTGAGACGATTTTAGCCTCTTTTGAGATGGATGAAATCATTTATGAACTTCGTGAACACATGTGTGGCTTAAATGCTGGTCGCTGGGATTATATCTTCAGTGCCATCAAAAAATTCATCAATTATCCCGATCGCATCTTTCCTGACCGAATCCAAGTAGGGATGACTACACACTTTATGCGTTCTTATGCCAAGCTTTTAGTAAAAACTTGCCATAAAAGAAGCGTACATGCGATGGGAGGGATGTCTGCCTTTATTCCTAGCCGTAAAGATGAAGCAGTGAACCAAAAAGCATTTACCAAAGTAAAGGAAGATAAAGACCTAGAAGCCCAGACTGGTTTTGATGGTACTTGGGTAGCACATCCAGACTTAGTATCCGTAGCGATGGATTCTTTTAATAAAGTATTGGGAGATAAACCAAATCAAAAAGACGAAATCAAAAGCCAAGGATACGAGATTACTTCTGAAGATTTACTGAATTTTAAAGTAGAAAACGGAAAAATCACCGAAGAAGGAATGAGAACTAATCTCAACGTAGGTCTTCTCTACATAGAATCTTGGCTTAATGGTGTAGGAGCAGCAGCACTTTATAACTTAATGGAAGATGCAGCTACTGCCGAAATATCAAGAGCACAACTTTGGCAATGGATTCACAATGAAGGCGTAACCTTAGAAGATGGTCGCCCAGTTAATCTAGCTTTATATGAGCAAATTTTGCCTGAAGAACTAGTCAAAATCAAAGAATATGTAGGAGAGGAAAGATACAATAATGGAAAATTTAGCCTTGCCACAGAGTTGTTTGATAAACTAGTAAAGCAACCCAAATTTGAAGATTTCCTCACTTTAGGAGCTTATCAATATATCTAAAATTAAATCTTTTTTAATTTCAATAAAACAGAAAAAGCAGGTCTGCCAACCCGCTTCTTCCTCATAATTTAAACCTTAAATCTTTTTAAGACATGACAAAAGAACAAAAAATTTCCGACTTAATCAATGATTGGGCTACTAATTCTCGCTGGAACGGGATAGAACGCACCTACACTGCCGAAGAAGTAATCAAACTTCGTGGCTCTTACAACATAGAATACAGCATTGCACGCATGGGTGCAGAGCGTCTATGGCACAAGCTCAATAGCCAAGATTTCGTAGCAGGATTAGGTGCTTTGACTGGTAATCAAGCCATTCAAGAGGTACAAGCAGGATTAGAAGCTATTTATTTGAGTGGCTGGCAAGTAGCAGCAGATGCTAACTTAGCAGGTCAAATGTATCCTGATCAAAGTTTGTATCCAGCAGATTCTGTTCCTAAGGTAGTAGAGAGAATTAACAATGCTCTTTTGCGTGCAGATGAAATCCAAAGCGTAAGTGGTGGAGATACTCACTGGCTCGTGCCTATCATAGCCGATGCCGAAGCAGGTTTTGGGGGCAATCTGAATGCCTATGAATTGATGAAAATGATGATTAAAGCAGGTGCGGCAGGTGTTCACTTTGAAGATCAACTTTCTTCTGCTAAAAAATGTGGACACTTAGGTGGTAAAGTATTAGTACCTACTACAGAGGCTATCAATAAATTAATCGCTGCTCGCCTTGCGGCTGACGTAATGGGAGTGCCTACACTACTCATCGCACGCACAGATGCGGACGCAGCTGACTTACTTACAAGTGATATAGACCCACGTGATCATAAGTTTGTTACTGGTGAGCGTACCACCGAAGGATTTTATCAAGTCAGAGCAGGTTTGGAGCAAGGAATAGACAGAGGTCTTTCTTATGCACCTTTTGCAGACCTTATTTGGATGGAAACTTCTAAACCAGATTTAGGACAAGCACGTGAATTTGCACAAGCTATCCACGCACAGTTCCCAGGCAAAATGTTGGCTTACAACTGTTCACCATCTTTTAACTGGAGAGCTAACCTCAACGAATCTCAAATGGAAACTTTCCGTGAAGATTTGGCTGCAATGGGTTACAAATTTCAGTTTATTACATTGGCTGGATTTCACGCACTTAATACAAGTATGTTTGAATTATCTAAAATGTATCGTGAAAGAGGAATGGCGGGTTATGCCCAATTACAAGATAAAGAATTTGCCTTACAAAAAGATGGCTTCAAAGCTGTGAAGCACCAAACATTTGTAGGCACAGGTTACTTTGATGCTGTCCAGAATATCGTAATGTCAGGACAATCTTCTACTGTAGCCCTTAAAGGTTCTACCGAAGAAGAGCAATTCTAGAGTAGTCTGTAGTCAATTATGTGTTTTTATTGTTTATCAGAAACCACTCCGTATCTTATGGAGTGGTTTTTTTTTGAAGCTAAGATATCTCTTTGACCCTTATATTATTAGAGTTGTTACTTATTGATTTTCAATGATTTACATCAATTTTTCATTTGGGAATCTTGAAATGATAAGCTAGTACAAAAGATTTTCGTAAGCAATTTCCTATGTTTTCTATGTGTCTATGTGGTTATAAAAAAGCTAAAGTGTTGGTAGTCTGTATGTAACAACTCTATTGTCTAATTACTTAGGAATCTCATAATATACTTTATTCATAATCTTCCAGCCTTCATCAAATTTATACAAAGCCAAGAAATCAATATAACGTACTTCTCCGCCTACTAAAAATTCAATCTTGGCAGAAGCTACAGTTTCTACGATGTCTATTCTTAAAAAATTGACTGATACTTTATTGCTTTTTAGTGGGGGATATTTCCCTTCTTTCTTTTTGGTAGTAACAAGTTCAATCCAATCTTTAAGCGTTACTACCCTCAGACCTTGGTCTTCTTGCAAACCCAATAGATCAAACTGCTCATGAAAACCCTTTCGCATGGCTGTAGTATCGCCTTGATTATAGATAGCTTCTATGTAAGATTCTTGAATTACTTTTTTGATTGCCTCTTCATTCTTTGAATCTTGAGCCAATAAAGCTTGTCCGTAAAACCCTAAAATAAGGGCAAATAATAGATAGGTTTTTTTGAATATCATATTATTTAGACTTTGGACATAATTTTTTCAGAAATTATTAGAAAAGACAGATACTTCTTTTTATTTTTAATGTATGAAGAAAAAAAACAAAATTTAGAAAGTATTTGTCAAGGTCTTTTATCATTAGGGTTTTCACGAGCGAAAGCCTTTATGAATTTATTGATGGTAAGCTGTAGCTATTTAGAGGCTAAAAATGTAGTGGCACTGACAGCTTCCCATCATTATCATTATCATTACAGCAATATTAGTAAAGTTAGCGATAATCTCTGTAAAGATAAAGAAGAATATGGCAAAGTTTCTGAGACTTTACTGTGTTATTTTGTATCTACTTGTCCCGTACTCGTTTCAAAGACTGGCAGTGGGGTTATGTATTACAGTTTTTCGCAAGATATGTGTATGGCATACAAGTCAGCCTCAGCTTGTTTACCCGATAAAGTATATGGACATCAGGCAAACAGTTTGGGAGCAGGGATTGTGGAAGGCTACAAATTAGACTTTACGCATTTACACGCCTCCAAAGACTGGGTATTGCCCATAGCGATTGAGATAGTAGCCCCAGAAGGGAATGCTACCGATTTAGCAGTCAAGCAGTTAAATGCTTTGATAGCTGATGACAGCCTTCCTTTTGGCAAGACTTTATGTATCAACAATATAGATAGTAGCTATGGAAATGCACATTATTTAAGTTCCTTACATACACACGAAAACCTTATCAATATTGCACGTTTGCGTGGTTCTATGAAAGTATATCCTGTTTTCAGTGGGGAACAAAAGGCGAAATCTAACCCTAAGATTTATGGTAAGACCTATTATTTGACCAATCAAACGCTTAGCAAGAAGGGCTACTATCTTTTTAGTAAACAAAATTTATTTTTGGGTAAGTTTCAGACCCCCGATAAGGTTCATTTTCTAAGTCATCTGTTAGTTATTTTGGCTTCTTGGTGGCTTATGTATGTAGCCAAATACGAAGTTGAGTTGAAAGTTCCTGTGTGGCAACAATACTCAGCCAAAAATAAAGAGGTTCTTTTTGCACAAGAAACCAACGAAAAAGCCGAGCTTACGCCCTCACAGGTGCGAAAAAGGATGGCAAACCTTTTTGATACTTTTGACAAAACCCACTATTTGCCCACAAAGTATAAAAAAGGTAAGGGCAGAGAAAAGGGCACTATCCTGACCAAAAGAGAAAAACACAAAACAATTAAAAAAATAAAAATAAGACCCAAAAGGAGGTCAAAAGAGAGTAAAAAATAATCTAAAATAGGCATCAACAAAAATAACTTAGCCTAAAAACAAAGTTATCAAAAGGACTATGTCCAAAGTCTAAATAAAGTTAAGGTGAATTGATAACTACTTATACAAAAATATAAAATAAGATGGTTTGTTAGTCCCGTTTCTATTATTATTTTTAAAATGAAATAGGACTACTCTTTTCTTATTTCAATAAATCTTGTACTCTTGTAGCAAAATTAAAGTTTAATCGTTTTTAACCTATGACTTCTCTTTTTTATCATCCTGATATTTCGGCACAAGAGTTTGAGCTTTTGCCCGAAGAAGCCCAGCACATCCTCAAAGCCAAGCGATTGCGTGTAGGAGATACCGTGCATCTCACTGATGGAAAGGGTTCACTAGGGCTTTTTGAGATAGTGCAAGACCGTGCAACGCAGTGTATCGTGAGGAAAGTAGAGATGATAGAAAGTCAGCTTACTCGTACTTATAAGATACATCTCTGCATAGCCCCTACCAAAAATATATCAAGAATAGAATGGATGCTAGAGAAATGCACCGAGATAGGGCTAGATACGCTTACCTTTGTGCAATGCAAGCACTCTGAGCGAGCCAAACTCAAAACAGAAAGGCTAGAAAAAATAGCCATTAGTGCCTTGAAGCAGTCTAAGCAAGTGTATTTACCTTCGCTGAGTTCTTTGCTAGAGTTTAAAGACTTTGTGAAGCAAAACTTTGGCAACGCACAAAAGTTTATTGCTTATGTGCCTGAATCAAGCACAGCCTCTTTATTTTCATACCTCAAGCCTCAGCAAGACGTTCTTATTTTGGTAGGTCCTGAGGGAGATTTTAGCCCAGATGAAATTGATTTGGCTTTGAAAAATGGCTTTCAATCTGTAAGTTTGGGTAATACTGTATTAAGAACAGAAACGGCTGGTCTAGTAGCCTGCCACACTTGTCATCTAAAAAATCAAATTTAAACTCCAATAACCAATGAAAAATTACTTAAAAATCAGCCTCTTATTTCTAAGTTTATCACTCTTAAGCCTCACTGCTTTTGCTCAAAAGCCATCCCTCAAAATAGCCAAACTCAAATACAATGGCGGAGGAGATTGGTATTCAAATAAAACCTCTTTGCCTAATCTGATAGAGTTTTGTAACCGTAATTTGGGTGTAAATCTAGAGCGTGAAGAAGACGTGGTAGAAGTAGGAAGTCCAGAACTCTATGCGTATCCATTTGTACACATGACAGGTCATGGCAATGTAGTATTTAGTGATGCAGAAGCAGAGAATCTTCGGATGTACCTTGTTTCGGGTGGATTTCTACACATAGACGATAATTACGGCTTGGATAAATTTATCCGTCTAGAAATGAAAAAAGTTTTTCCTGAGTTAGACTTTGTAGAATTACCTTTTTCGCATCCGATTTATCATCAAAAATTTGACTTCCCCAATGGCTTACCCAAAATCCATGAACACGATGGCAAAGCTCCGCAAGGCTTTGGGATTATCTATGAAGGTAAATTAATTTGCTTTTATAGCTATGAATGTGATTTAGGAAATGGCTGGGAAGACCAAACTGTCCATAAAGACCCCGAAGAAGTAAGACAGCAGGCTCTGCGTATGGGAGCTAATATCTTGACTTTTGCTTTTACGAATTATTGATAGATAGTGAAGATAAATGAAATTTTTAATTCTAGGTGCTAGATGCGTTTATAATGATGATTAGGTGCAAGCTAAAAAAAGGGAAAATGAAGCATGAAAAATGGTTAAATAACTACGAAAATAATTTTGAAAAACTTGCTGTCGAGATTGGTAGTTTAAGATATGACTCTCTTGAGAAATTTTTATCACTACTCTCAAAAAAGATTGAAGAAGATTCAGAAAAGGATAATGAACGAGACAGAAAAAAACTCAGTAAAAGCCTTAAGATATGTTCGGATAATTTGAATGAGGCATCAAAAAGTATCAAAGAAGCGTGGAGAATTAGTAAGCCGTTTATGCCCCCAAATGACTTAGAAAACAAAGAAAAAATGTAATATGAAAGAAACTGATAAACATTGTCTCTTTTGGAAACATCAATTTGGACAATGGACTTTTCGAGATATGGTTGATACTGACACCGAAGGTACAATACTCAAAAATAGAAAAAAAGAAGTAGCTAGTACACTCGTAGAAAGTAATGAATTTTCATATAAAGTTCTGTGATGTTCTAGCCCAAAGAACCATATACCTAAGATAGTAAATCCTGCTACTATCAAACTAATAATAAAAATGCTTTTTCCATTAATGTAATTCATAATCACTCAAAATAATAATATCTTTTGTCATTTAAAAAGTTATCCCATTCTTTGGTTTTTATCTGTCAGACTAGGAGAAAACAGCTGTACACTCTATAACAATTCCTACGAAATGACGGGAAGAAGTTAACTACTCAGTTTTCATTTTGAGCATTTCAATATCATCCAATTAAACGTAATTTAAAACCCAATTCTTTACTCCATATATACCAAATGCAGGCAATCTAGCATCGCTTTGTTTACTTCTACATTCATATTGATATTCCATGGTTCAAAGCTAAGTTTGAGTATATTTTTGCCTTCTTTCAAGTCTAGCAAATAGGCATTAGACCTTCCCCAGTCAGACCATTCATCAGTACCTCTTTGTGGAAAAACGAGTGAGCCTATGTACTTTTCATTGGCTGTTAGGCTACGGATAGCACATTTATTTTCGGTATTCCAAGGGCCACTTCCATTAGAATAACTAAAATAAACCCAGTATTTCCCTACTTTTTTGATGTCTAGGGAGATTTCTATGGTTTTATTTTGTGCATTTGAGATTTCTACAAAACCACTTCCAGAATAATTAGAATAAGGTAAACTAGATTTAGAAGCAAATTTTTCTACTTCTATGGTTTGCTTGTTCTCTTCGGGAGTTACCCAAATCGGCTGACTTGTGAATGACTCCCAGCCTTGAGCATCTAAGGCACTTACTTTATACACACCTGTCTTAGAAGAAGGAATTTTATAAGTAGTCGCTTTGGTTTTTTCTACTACTTTTCCATCTTGATAAATCAAATATTCGCTTGCTCCTTTGATGGCTTGCCACTCAATCGTATTTCCTTTTTGAGTAGTTTGTGGTTCAGGCAGAGAGAAGTGATTGGCTACCAAGTTAATATTGTCTTGGTCAAAAGATGCGTTGTTCATCGTGATTTCTATCTTGTGATTGCCACTCAAATCGGAAGGAAATAAAGCATCTGCCAAGGCTTTTCCATCCATCAAAATACTTTTAACTTGATTTCCATAGCCTTTGACTGTAATATCTAACACTGCTTTTCTGTATTTAAAATTACTTAAAGTGCGTTCACCTCCATAAACTTTGGGGATGACGGGGCTAAAACGGATGCCTTTGGTCTCAAACGACATTCCCATAAATACTCGATGCACCATCGCCAGATTGCCAGCCATACTCCACAACATACGGTCAGAGTTGATTTCTGTCCCTAAAAAATCCCCTGAATCAGCCACGAAGTTTTCATAATTGGTCAAGAACAATCCCCCTGCTCGGTAGATAGCCGCCAAGCCATGGGTAAGTGCTTTTTCATTGCCTGCTTTGGCTGCTGCAATGTTCCAGTAAGACTGCACAAAGGGCCAAATACCATTATTGTGGTAAGGAGGAATATTGGGAATTTGAGGATAAATACAGGTAGTTCCGTAAGCCGTAAGAGGTGATTTTTCAAAAATACTTTTAGACTTTTCTGCATCTGCTACTCCAAAAATGACTGCCAAAGCCTCACCTAATGCCTCAAAACGAGGTGAAACCGTAAGGTAAGGACGACCATAGGTAAACTGTGCATAAAATCCTTTGTCTTTTAGCCAAAGTGATTCATTGATGGCTTTTTTGAGCTTTTCAGCTCTTTGGGTATATTCGGCATGAGGTTCGCCCAAGATTTTTGCCATTTCTGCCAAGATTTGATGTGCTTGAAAATGCACTACATTCGTTCCTAGATTTTCAGACACATAAATATCTGTATTGCTCATCCACTTAGGATAAGTCTGCTCTCGCCAATCTAAGAAAGAAGATTCTCCTCTATAAAGCCCTGATTCTGTGGAGCTTAGTACTTTCAAATCATCTTCTAGTGTGTTTTTGATAATGTTAAAGGTTTTTTTGAGCCAAGCTTCTTCTCCTGTGATTTTATAGACTTCCCATGCTGCCAAAGCCCAAGTAGTACGGTCAGAAGATACGGGCCAAGCCCCTCCCGAACCTGTATCTTGGATAATTCTATCTCTTTTTACTTTTTTGAGAAGGCTGATTTTGGCAATCTCTGGCTCGTGATAAGCAAAAGCCAAGAAAATACTATACGAAATATCTCTTGTCCAGACTCCGCCCCACTTTGCTCCTGTTCGTAAGGTACTATCAGGTTCTATATTTTTGATGGCTTCCTCGAGAGAGAGATTAAAAAGAGCATCTACGATGGGCTGTTCTGAAGTGTATTTAGGTTTTTTGGAAAGGTCTAAGCTTAGTTTCCATCCTTTTTCTGCGAAATCTTTCTCATCATAAGGGTTGAGTTTGAGCGTGATGCTATAGACATTGTCTTTGCCTGTATCTTGGAGTTTTAGATTTTTATTGTCAAGATTCACAAAATCCCATGTCAAGGGTTCTGCCCCTCCTGCAATATAAAAGCCTTTAAAATCAGCTTTGGCGACTTTGCTTCCATCATAAGCTTCGTAATAGCCTTTTTCTTCAAATTGCTCTATCACTGGCGACATATCTACCTTGAAAGTATATTCGTAATTGACAGGTAAAAATGTATTGGGAGATGCAGGCATAGGTGCTGAAAGTTCTCCAAATTTAATAAGAGGTGATTCGTGTTCTTCCTCGATGATGAGCCAATGGTCTTTGCCTATAGGTAATTCGTTGTCCTTTTCATTGATAGACAGTTTAAAGGGAATGAGCCTTGAAAAAGTTTCGCTTGTGGGGCTTTTGTAGTTTGATTTGATATGGGTAGGTGAGAGCACTGTGGCCTCATTTTTACCCTGTACTACTTTGTCTTTGTAAAGCGTAAAGGCATCAGATTGGTACAAGACTTCAGTTTTGGCTTCGGTGGATTTATCGGTTTTACAAGACACAAGCAATAATAGGATTAAGTACGGAAGAATATTTTGTATAGTTTTCATATTTATAATTCAATAAAAAGACTAGATTTTTCACCTACTAAAACACCAAAAATACAAACTAATCTTAGAAAAGCAAGTTTTGAAGAAGTAATCAAAACTTCTAAACCTTTAAAAATATTCTATATTAAGATTATCAATTTTCTATGGTTTATTCCATCTTCTCATTATCCATTCAGAAGTTATAGCTCAAAAAAAAGATACTTTAAGGTTTCTTTCCATTGAAGAAAGAGGTGTTTTCATTCCCGATTCTATTTTAGATACCTTTCATAACATTAAGAAAAAGTTATCTTATCAGACAAAGTCTTGTTAAAAATGATTTGATTTCTCTGTCATTAGTTAATGAAGACCTATATCAAAACTGGGAGGAAGAGATAGAAAAACTAGAAATTCAATATAAAAATACTCATTTACTAGTCCTAGTTTCTAAAACTGATAGCGAACAAAAGAGTGAGTTTATGATAGAGTGGATGAAGCAAAGAGCTATTGACAACAATCACTATGAAAAAGCTTATCAAATCACGCTAGAAAAGATACTTTTAAAGTCCAAAACATTAGACTTTAAGCATTATTTTCACCCTATCTAGCGTGAAGTGTAGAAGGGATGATTTAACGAAGGTTTGAGGATTCGATAGAATCTTTTATGTCATTCCGCTAGTAATCTGAAGGTGTGTCAAAATTCTACTGAAATATGACACTATTGATATAAGATCTTCTTATAAGAAATTCCCTATGTTTTCTATGTACATCCGTAGTTATAAAAAAGATAAAATACTGTTAATCAGTATATAACAGCTCTAATACGAACTTATCACTTATAATTCATCTCTTACTTATGCCATCTCCTTTTTCTCTAGTTCATTTATAGAGATTACTTTCATCATTTTCTTAGGACTTGTGAAGTAGGTATAAATCGCAGGGATGACGTAAAGGGTAAGCAAGGTAGAGAAGATAAGTCCTCCCACAATAGCTACTCCCATAGATACGCGGCTTTCAGAACCAGCACCCAATGCTAAGGCAATCGGCAATGTGCCAAGAATGGTAGAAATACTCGTCATCAAAATAGGACGTAACCTTGATTGAGATGCGTCTATAATTGCTTCATAGATATTGTATTCATCTTGTTGCTTGAGTTGATTGGCAAATTCTACCATCAAAATTCCATTTTTGGATACTAGGCCAATCAACATAATGATTCCGATTTGGCTAAATACATTAAGGCTTTCTCCAAAAAACCATAAACTCATCAAAGCTCCTGCAAGTGCAAGTGGAACGGTAATCAGAATGATAAATGGATCTCTAAAACTCTCAAA
>JBBRUH010000079.1:0-14932 GCA_038248005.1 Cytophagales bacterium
TATTATTTGTGATAGATAGTGGAGTGCATGAGGCTCATCCAGATTTGCAGAAACAGATAGTAGAATATTGCTTTAATTATTCTGATGTGCTTGACCTTCGCACTGTGCCTATATTGGTACCAGGAGGCGAGGCTTCCAAAAATGATTATAGCCTTATAGAATATCTTTTAACAGAAATAGACGAATTAGGAATTTGCAGACACTCTTACCTTGTGGGCATTGGTGGAGGTGCAGTGCTAGATATGGTAGGTTTTGCAGCCGCAATCGCTCACCGTGGTGTAAGACATATCCGAATCCCCACTACAGTTTTATCACAAAATGACTCAGGAATCGGCGTAAAAAACAGTGTAAACTACTTCAATAAGAAAAATTTTCTTGGCACTTTTAAGCCACCACAAGCTGTGATGAATGATGTTTCTTTTTTAGATACACTTCATCCACGTGATTGGCGAGCGGGTATCTCCGAAGCCATCAAAGTAGCTTTGATTAAAGATGAGCCTTTTTTCAGAGAGATTCAAGCCAATGTAGAGCTTTATAATCAGAGAGATATCCCTGCAATGGAGTCTCTTATCTATCACTGTGCTCAGCTTCACCTTGACCATATCTCTGGGGGTGATCCTTTTGAAATGGGTTCGGCACGGCCCTTAGATTTTGGACACTGGGCAGCACACAAGCTTGAGCAACTGACTAAGTACCGCCTGAGACACGGAGAAGCTGTGGCTATAGGCATTGCATTAGATGTTACTTATTCACATTTGATTGGGCGAATCAGTCAAGCAGAATGTCTGGAAGTGATTAGCTTGATAGAAAATCTTGGTTTTAGGTTGTATGTTCCTGAGCTTTCTCAGAACTTAGAGGAGTGGCAAAACCCTGCTTGTGTCCTCACTGGTTTGCAAGAATTTAGAGAGCATCTAGGAGGAGAGCTTTGTATTACATTAATAGATAAAATCGGGCAAGGTGTAGAAGTACATGAGATGGATTATCCTATAATTATTCGCTCTATAGAAATGCTCAAGGCACAACACGAAGCTTTGATTGCATTGGAAGAGTAAGCCGTTTCATCATTTTAGTTCATTCGAAAAAGAAAATACAGAAGTCAGCATACTTATCAACTGCTGGCTTTTGGTAAATTTATCAAAAACACCAATCCTTTTCCCTTTCTCTTTTGATATAACTTTTGGCTAAAACACTTCATGTCAGAGTTAAAACACTTGTTATTAGTCTTTTAAAACTAATCAACAATAACTATCCACTTACTTACTTTTTAGTAATAATGATGAGGATTTTACAGTTTAACATAACCTATTTGTATTTATTCTTAAGCATCCTGCTAACGCCGTACAATATTGTAGCACAAGAAACAGATAGCATCAATAATACAAAACAAACTATTAAACTGAGTGGATTCATAGACGTATTTTATGCCTATGATTTTAATAAACCTTCAACTGGAGTTAGACAAAGCTTCTTATATAATCACAATCGCCACAATGAGTTTAACCTCAATCTAGGACTGATACAGTTGGCAGTGGAAGCTCCCAAATACAGAGCGAATCTTGCTCTACAGACAGGAGTTTATGCCAATGATAATTATGCAGCAGAACCTGGAGTATTGAAAAATATCTTTGAGGCAAATGTAGGCGTATCACTCAACAAAAAAAACAACCTCTGGCTAGATGTAGGCATTCTCCCCTCTCATATTGGTTTTGAGAGTGCTATCTCGAGTGATAATTGGACTTTGACCCGTTCTTTATTAGCCGAAAATTCTCCCTATTTTGAGACGGGTGCTAAACTCACTTACACCTCTGAAAATAAAAAATGGTTTGTAAGTGGGCTTGTCTTAAACGGCTGGCAGTGTATCCAGCGTTTAGAGGGAAATAGTCTGCTCGCAGTAGGGCATCAACTTACTTATAAACCTGCCCCTAAAATCACAATCAATAGCAGCTCATTCATAGGCACAGATACTCCAGATAGCACTAGACAGATGCGGTATTTTCATGATTTGTACGCAGTCATGGAGTTTACTGAGAGATTTGGTCTTATTGCTGGTTTTGATATTGGAGTACAGCAAAAATCAAAAAATAGTTCAGAATACAATGTCTGGTATTCATCTGCCATGATTGCAAGATATAAGTTTACAGATACCATAAGTATGGCAGCAAGGGTAGAATATTACAGTGATAAAGAAGGTGTGATTATCTCTACTGAAAATCCTAATGGATTTCAGACTTGGGCTTCTTCCCTAAATTTTGATTATCATATTATGCCCAATGCTGTCTGGAGAATAGAAGGAAGAAGACTATGGAGCAAAGATGAAGTATTTAGCTCAGACCGAGAAAATAGCACTCAAAACTATACCATCATCAGCTCTCTAGCCCTTACATTCTGATTATGAATGGTAGCGATGCTTTACCAACTACATTTTTCAATATTTAATTGAAATTACCATGAAAACGAAATTAAGTGATAGATGCTGTAAAGTCAAAAATTAAAAAAATATCGAGAGTCCTGTACAAAATCTCTCTACTATATATTTTGAGATATTTTTACTCATTCATTTAATCCCAAAACACTATCTCAAACACCAAGATTGTTGTAATATACATTTATAAGAAAAATGAAAATTTATCTTATAAAGCTATCTTTTACTTTTATCTCAATTCGGATTTGTCGTAAAAGTGACATATTATTTAAGTAATAATCTATTCTTTGGCAAGAAAAATGAACTCTATTAGAGAACATAGTCTTATTTAGGTTACTCTACAAACCTATTATATATCTCTATTAGAATACGGATTTATGAAAAGTGAATATCTTGATGTTAGCAATTTGCAGATTACTACGGATGAAGCATGGGAAAATGAATTAAAGCGACTTCGTAAAATATATACTGAGCGAGGTGCTTTGTTGGCTTCCCTCCTATTCCCAATCATTATGGTAGCAGATTATTTGTATAAGATGTCAGAAGATGGTTATGTGGAGTGGTTTATCGTTCGTCTAGCACCTTCTTTCTTAATATTGATTACTTTTCTTCTATTAAAAAATGTCAATAAACAGTGGAAATATCACTTACTTTTATTTATCACAATAGGAAGTCTTTTTACCTCTAGTGCCTATAAGATTAGTGAACAGCAGACTTGGACATCATTTTTATCTTCCAATGTGATTTTGGTAATCGCTATGAGTACATTAATAGTGGCTAGAGGGTGGCTTGTTTATTTTTTATTTGGGTATTTCTTTTTTATTAATTTGGTTCTTAATATTTATCAGCACCAAGATGAAACTTTCACCATGTTTATGTCTAACTACGGTGTTTCTTTACTGGCTTTAGGAGCTGTATTCATTTTTGCAGCTGAAACAAGGTTTGTGATTATGAAACGAAATTTCATCAATAGCCTTGCCCTTCAAAACTACCTTAAGCTACTCGAAAAACAAAAGCATGTGATAGAGAGAAAGAATGAAGACATCACAGCCAGTATTAATTATGCTCAAAAAATCCAAAAGAACATCTTGCCTCGCCCAGAAGAAATTGAAGAGTATATTGAAGAATATTTTATCTTATTTAAACCGAGAGACATTGTTTCAGGAGATTTTTATTGGTTTACTCATATCCCCAACTCCCTCACATCCAATCATGAAGTACTTCTTTGGGTAGTGGCTGACTGCACAGGGCATGGTGTCCCTGGGGCTTTGATGAGTATGCTAGGGAATGAGTTATTAAATGAAATTGTCTTTCATCAACACATCACTTCACCAGAAGATATTCTTACACTACTTCACGAAGGTATCTTCAAAACACTCAAGCAAAAAGAAGGAAATAGCCAAGACGGGATGGATATTAGTGTTTTGTTGATTGACAAAATAGACAAAACAGTAGAGTTTGCAGGGGCAAAGCATACGCTCATATTTACCAAAAATGGTGATTTTTTTGAAGTAAAAGGAGATAAATTTTCTATTGGAGGTAGCTTGCGTGGAGATAAACCTTGCTTTACTTGTAATAAAATACATCTTGAACAAGATACAGAATATATTTTTTATATGTTTTCGGACGGCTACCAAGACCAGTTCGGAGGCCCACAAAACAAAAAGTTTTTATCCAAAAATTTTAAAAAACTCCTTCATAAAAATCACTCTCTAGATATGAATGTACAGAAGCAAATTCTGGACGATACTTTAGAAGAATGGAGAGTTCTAGGGCAACAAGCACAGATAGATGATATTCTGGTAACGGGTATCAAATTAAAGGTTTAAGTCTATTCTATTATTTTACACTTTCAGCGAAGAGGTTTACACTAATATTTATCTAGTTAAAATAAGATATTTTCACTGTATCTACAGGAAAGCTTTCATCAGATAAGGAAGTTTTTTTGAATAGATTCAGATATGATTTTTTTTCACGATTCCAATGCTCTTCAAGTTGGGTTTTATCTGAAATATCCATAAATGACACTCTAAAATTTTGAGCCTTCCCTTTTACAGAAAGATAATACACGACTTCATTGCCATTTTGTAATACAGCACTCGCCTGTGGATTCACAAATGTCTGCCTTAGAGGCACTTTAATCTTATAGTCTAAGCCCTTATCTAGAGTCGCTCGCCCAATGATAGAGAGCGTTGGATTGTCTGTTTTGATTTCTGTTTCAGGGATAAAAATAGTCTGATTACGAACTTGGATGATATTTTTCATCTCTTTAAACTTCAAGTTTGCAATCTCAGTCGCTTGTACTTTACGGGCGATGTCTTTCATCAATACCAAGTCTTTTAACTCTCCATTACGGATGCGACTATCCACATCAGCAACCAAATGTTCAAACTGTATTTCGAGGTTTCTATCAAACACTAGCCCTCCTTTTATATCAGTATCAACCCTTCCACTGATATTTTTACTTTGGATAAACTGCTGAGAAAAATCTTCAAAAGCATAAAAAACCTGCTCTACCTCGGCATCTATCAAAATCACTCGCCCATCAAAACGCACAAAATCTTCTTTTTGAGCATTGCAAATACCTAAGAAATTCATCACACCTCCAGCCATATTTAAGTTTAAATTACCCGTTCTGAATACTTTTTCTTTGAGGGCAATATCGCCACTTATTTGTGCAGCGGCAAACTTCCTAAACACAATACTATCTATCAGGCAACTCACATAGAGTTCTAATCTTTCAGGAGCTTGAAAAAGATAGCCTGTAGTAGAAGGTTGTACGGGATTAGGCTCTACCAGACCCGTAAGTGCTTTTTGGAGAAGTTCTTCTAGTTGTATTTTGTGGGCATTCAGCACTCCATTGACTATCAGACTTTGAGAGTCATCAAGAAGATATGAAGGAAGATTTAATAATTCACCTTTTAGATTAAAATCACTCTGCCCTATTTTGCCTGTTCCTTGTTGTATTTGAGCTTGGTTATTGACCAAGTTTAGACGTATATTGAGTGCTTGGTATTCTAGTGGATTATTCCTAAACTTAAAAGAAGCATTGGCTAGTTCTAGCTGTCCTCCTAGTGTGATTTTCTTCTCATAAGGCTCTTTATCGGCTTTTATTTCTGACCATTCTCCATCAAAATTCACCTTAAAACCTAACAATCCTTTTATCTCTTGAAAATCCTTCATTGGGTAAAACTCCTGCCAGTAAGCAAGGTCAATCCCTGCTTCTGCATTCAAAGCTACATAAGGACGGAGTAAATTGGAAAGATAAAAATCACCTTGAAATCTTCTATTACCAATGATTCCAGAGATATTATCAATTCTGAGCGAAGAAGTCTGAAGATTATTTTTATCTCCATTATTAAATTTCCCTTTGAAATTTAGTTGCTCTATGCTTCTGCGTACATTATGTTTAGAATTAATGGCTATATTTTGCCCACTAAAATCTATCTCCAGATTGGGGTAAAGTTCTCGTGTCCATCTCCCTTGCCAAAGACCTTTAAAATTAACCTGTCCATAAGAAGCAAAGCCCTGCCATTCTTTATAATAAGCCTCAGGAAGAAAAGCAAATAACTGACTTAAATCTTGATTGACTCCCCTAAATGTAAAAGCTACTTGATGCACCTTACTACTCCTGATTTGATAATCTCCTTCAATAGAAAAGGCTGTTTCTTTCAGTTTAAAGTTTGCTTGGGTTAATTTGATAGACTTGTCAGAAGGATTATAAGTGGTTTTGCCAGAGAAAGGAATTTCTTTTTCTTCCCAGAATACTTGATTTTGAGCCTGAAACTTGAATTTGCTCAAGTTTCCATTCCATTCAAAGTTAGAGGCTGACTGAGAATATACTGAATTGCCTTTTAATTTTTGGATATTAAAACTATAATTTTCTTGTGGGTTTATATATACTACTTTTATATTAATAAGCTGATATTCAGCTACTTTCCAATCCATTTTAGAAGAAGATGAAATCATCTCTAAATCCCAGACATCATCATAATTTGCTTGTTTTTTGGTATTGCTTTCAAGGTGAATTTGTGCATTTTCTATGTATATTTTCTGAACTTCGTAGTTTCCTTGTAGAATAGCTGAAAAATCTATAGCAAAATGAAGTTGCTCTATTTCGGCAATAGAGTTAGAAGATACCTTATTACTGTCTTTAGGTGAAAACTTAACATCTTCAAAGCTCAACGTCAACTCTCCTAACTTGGTAATATAATTAAATCGGAAGTTTTGGTACTCAAATTCAGTTTTAAAAGTTTGATTTATTTTTTGTGTAACTTGCATAGCTATGTCTTGCCTATAGACATAAGTCAGAGCAATGCTAATAATAAATAACATCATTAGTAAAATGCTAAACACAAATATTATTCTTCGAAAAACTCGCTTCATTTCTGAATATTTTTCCTTTTTCAACTCCTAAATTCATACTAAACTGTGGCTAAATTACTGATATTTATTGAATTAGTATTTTATTTCCTAGTCGTTTTTGAGAATTAATCTACTACGAATCATAAATTTTAATGCTATTGTGAAAAATCTGTTAATTTTAAGATACATAACATTGTATGTTTTTATAAGTATTTAGTTTTGTAAGGTCTAAAAGTTACCTAAAACAGTTTAAAAGCATGTAAAGAAAAGACATAAAAAAACAGGTCTGCATATAAGCTAATAGTATTTATATACGTTTCAATTTTGACTAATTACATTTACTTAACAAAACATTACATTCATATACATTAAACACATTACTTAAAATTTAATATGCATAGAAATTATCATTTACTCAAAATTTTATTATCAGTCTGCTTTGTAGCATTAAGTTGGCTTCATCCAGCTTGGGCTCAAGATGACTGTGCAACTGCTACGCTAATCACAGTCGGAACACCACAATCATTTACCCCTGTGGACGGAGCTACTGGCTTTTCGGGATTTAGTACTGGCTGTGCTGCCGTAACAGGAGCTTTCAGAGATAGCTGGCGTACTTTCACAGTTACTCGCCCTCAACTGGTTCGTATAGAATTTCTCAATGGATTGGCTCAAGACATTGCCCTTGCCGCTTGGAGTGGTGCATGTGGCACACTTACGAACCTCGGTTGTGTCAATAATGCAGGAGCTATACCTGGCACTACAGAAGCCATTTCCTTCAATGCACAAGTAGGCGTTACTTATTATATCCAAGTAGCTAACCTTACAGCCAATACCAATATGGATGGTGCTTTGAGTATCTCCAATCAGTTTCAGATTGGCTCTACTAGCGTAGCTGTGGGTGCTTGTGGTTTGGCTTTTGACATCCCTACAGGTATCAACCCACTCCTGAGTGTGGATCCTACTTGCTTTATTCCCACACTTCCTACTACTGAGCGTTGGGCTAGATTTAGAGCAACTGCGACTACTCAAGTAAGACTTCGCTATACCAACACTACTCAGAATGCCAATATAATTGTTTATGGTTCTAATGGCAACCCTGTAGTAGGTGGCTGTGTTGCTACTACTGTGATTGGTACAGAAGAAGTGAGGTTTCCTGTCATTACAGGGCAAGAGTATTACATTCGCCTTATCAATCCTGCTAATAACAATGCTGTCTCAGGCTCTATCTGTTTAGAAAATATTGCCCCTGAGCTTTGTACCAATGCCATTACAATTCCTGATTTGGGTTGTGCTAATAATTTTTATGTCTTTGGCACTGGAGTTAGTAATGCCTCTAGTTGCCTTAGCCCTGCTGCTGCCCAAGATGGCTGGGCTCAGTTTACAGCAAGCCAAGCAGGTACTTACACTGTTACTTTTAACAATAACAATGAAGATGCTGGTTTAGCCATTTATAGTGCTTGTGTTACTCCGATTGGTGGCTCTTGTGTAAATGCAACCGTAGGCACAGGCTTAGAAACCGTTATTTTTGTTGCTACAGCAGGTACGACTTATCGTATTAGGGTGAGTAATATGAACAATACCAACCTTATGACGGGTACGCTTTGTGTATATCCCGACTCATCTATTGCCACAACTGTCAATACGCCTGCGTGTAATGCTGAGTTAATGATTAACCTGAATGATGCAATTGTTGATTGCGGAATTGCTTTTACGGTTCTTGCAGGGCCACTAGATGCAGTTGCCTATCCTACGAGTTGTCCTACTATTGGCTCTGCTTTTCGTGAAGGTTGGGCATCTTTTGTAGCTCCGTTTACAGGTGCTGTTACTGTTCAGTTTAATAACTTTAGCCCGATGGATGCTACTATCATCATCACCCGTGATGATGGTGTTAATTGTACCAATGGCACACTAATTCAATGTGCTAACTCTATTGTAGGTACGGGCTTCGGTACTGAGTCTGCTACCATTAATGCAATAGGTGGAGTTAAGTATTTTATACGAATCGTCAATACTACTAGCAATACGCAGCCCATGCCTGGTGAGCTATGTGTTACTACAGGCACTGCTCCCAATGCAGATTTGTGTACCAATGCTCAGCCTGTGTCTATAGGCACATGTAGCTATCCATTCAACATTCCTTCAGATGCCTTTAATAACCAAAATGTAGCTTTGCCAGCTTCTTGCCCAGTAACGGTATTCAGAGATGCTTGGGTATCTTTCCCAGTAGTAGCAGGGCAAACGTTTATAGCTAAATACAATAGCCAAGACAGTGATGCAGCACTTGCACTTTATCGTGGTACTTGTGCTTCTCTTACACCGCTTGCTTGCTCCAATAACATAAATGATATAGGAGAAGAAATCCTTACCTTTTCCCCTAATTTCACAGGTACGATGTATCTACGTGTGATGAAAGTAGATGAAGCTGGGCCTATGACTGGTACGCTCTGCATCAGTGAGATGATAGCCCGTGATGAGTGTGCAGATGCCCTTAGCTCTCCTACTTATCTTCAGACAGGAGATTGTGATATAGATTTTAACGTAGCAAGTACTTTTTCAAGTACTCCAGGGGATGCTGTAACTTGTGCCTCAGGTGCTAGCCCCGATGCGTGGGTAGCTTATACGGCTGATTTTACAGGAAATATTAATGTTAATTATAGTTCCACCAATGGTGTTGGACCTGAGATGGTATTTTATGAATCCAACTTTGCTTGTGGGAATGCTCCTACTCCTTTACCAGGTTCATGTCTTGCTAATGCTACTCTCCTTCCTTATGCTACATTATTAAATCTCCCTGTAGTAATTAACACTACTTACCTAATAAAAATAATAAGTAGAAATGGGGCGGATATGAATGGTAGAATTTGTTTGTCTCGTTCAGCTTTTGCACCTTCAGATAACTTCGCTTTTGCCCCTACTTATGTAGCAGGAACAAACTGTGGAGAACAATTTAATTTGCTTCCTACCTTCAATAGTTCAGGAAATGCTCCTTTAGGTCTTGGTGACCCTACTGTTCTCAGTTGTGCACCAGGCTTACCTTCCTTATCAGATGGCTGGGCTCAGTTTGTAGCTCCTTCTAATGGGACTTTTGTGATAGAATATGATAACAGAGGCAATGACCCAAGCCAGATTAATGATGTGGCTGTATTAGTTTATGAAGGAAATACGATTACTCTAGTAAATGCAACTGCTGGTACTGGTTTTGTAGAAAATCTTGTGACGAGTGTAACTACTCCACTTGTATTGAATAGCACTTATACCAATATTAATATTAATAATACTGGAGTAGATGGGCCTGGTAATTCTCCTCCCCTTGGGGGACCATTCTCTGGTGATTCTTGGGCTAACTTTACAGTACCTGCTGGGCCTGATAGAAATATTACTTTTGTAATGAACTCACCTCAGAGTGTAGGTTTGGTAGTTTATCGTGATAATGGTTTATTTGACACTTTTTTTCAAAGTGATGATTTTCAAGCAGTAAGTTTAGGTATAGGTAGATATACTTTAGCACCAGGTAATTATAAACTACACATCCTGAATGCTGGTTTAGGACCAGTTACAGGGATGAGTTTCACTGCTTATAGTGAGATTACCCAGAGAGCTTGTGCTAATACACTGAGTGATATACCAGGCATAGAAAGGATTTCTACTACTTTTACTGCGGGAAGAACCTACTATGTGCGGGTTGCCAATATTGAAAATGCAGCTCGCACTACCTCAGGTACTTTATGTATCAGAGATGGAGTGGTACCACAAGGTGATTTATGTGATAATCCTGTTAGTATGTTGGTAGGCGATTGTGATCGTACCTTTAATATTACTAGTGCTTTCGTCAATGACCAGCCTATTCCTAATCCTATCTGTTTACAAGGCTCTGGGTATAATCTCTATAAAGATGGTTGGATTACCTTTACAGCTACTTCTAACCGAACTACCATTCAGTATCAAAGCCCTTCTACTGACAATACCTCTATGTTGGCAGTTTATAGAGGGAGTTGTATCTCTCCTTTCTTGATAGGTTGTACCAATCCAGGCACCGCATTAGAGGCAAATAGGGTTAGAACATTGCGTGTAAACACCATTCCTGGTCTTGAATACAAATTAAGAATCATGAGTGTAGGTCTTTCCCCTACGCCTACTGCGGCACAAGAAGATATGGATGGAAAAGTTTGTTTCTTTAATACTGTAGAAAGTGATGTGTGTAATGATGCAGACTTAGTAACCCTAAATGTAAATGATTGTAATATCAGGTTTGATGTACCCAAAGAGTTTTCACTTGCAGGGGTTAACTTCCGAAATTTTACGAGTGGTACACTTCCACTCTTGGTAACTACAGGGTCGCTTGATCAGAACATCGAATCAAGTTGCGAGACTGAAAGCCCTTTTACTGCCTTAGATACCAATGTCCAACCAGTTGTAGGAAATGCAAGGGATGCTTGGGTAAGAATGAATGGAACAGGTGGGCCTGTAACGCTTACTTATCAGAACAATGAGTCAGGGACACTTACTGGTGATGGTAGTAACCCCGCTATCTTAGTCTATACTGCCCTAGCAGATGTAGGTCCTGTAAACTGTGGCTCTGGAAGCAATGGTGCTGGAAATACACTGAATCAGTATGCTTGTGCCAATAATATCACTACTATAGGCAAACAAACCGAATCAGTTACTTTCATAGCCAATGCAGGGCAGAGATACATCATCCGTATCTTAGACATGGATGGTGGCGGAAATGACATGACAGGTACTTTATGTATCTCAGATGGTATCCAAAATTATAATACTTGTGCTACTGCCAGACCGCTCGAAGTAGGTGATTGTAGTATTCCTCTTAATGTAGTACAGGGGAGAAATACTTGTTATGTGCCAGCTACCAATCCAGGATCATATCCAAATATCGCTACTGCCCCTTGCTCTGTAGCAGGCTTAGGAGCTGATGGCTGTGGTGGTGGTAGTGCTGATGCTTGGGCTACTTTTAGGGTAGATGCTTCACTCCTTCCTAGCGGCAACTTGCCACAGACAAATGGTACTCAAACAGATGTAACCATAGAATATGACAACCGCAATTATACTTTTGATGTAGCTGCAGATGCTGCCTTATTTATTTATCGAGTTACAGATTGTACTAGTGGGACAGGTTTCACTCTAGTGGCTTGTTCAGATGCACTCGGTGCAGGAGTGGAAGGTGTAGAAAAAGTACTCATCCCTAATGTAACTAATAATGATGTATTTCACATCCGAGTAATCAACAGAAGTACAGGGCAGAGTTTGTTTGGTAAGATTTGTTCTTATTATGGAGTAGATGTAGCGGATGAAAGCTGTCCTACTACACAAAGCTATGGTGAGCTTAGTGGAGAGTTTAGAAGCTTTACAGTAGGCAATACAGGAGGTTTTCTGAATACTAGCTTGCCTAGTAGCTCTATCACAAATCCTCCTTGTGTAGTGCCTGGTGGTAGTAACCCCACTACCCGTAGCACAGACCCAATCCGTGCACACGGTTGGATTAGCTTTACAGTGCCTGTTACAGGGCTTCCCCCAACTGACCCTGGATTTGTATCAGCAGTTACTGTCCAGTATGACAATACAGGCTTTGCCTCAGGCACGAATGTACAGAATGCTGCTGTGGCTGTTTATACTGTCAATAACGCTAATCCTCTTACTCCTCTTCTTACTTGTCAGTTGGCTAATTCGGTAGCAGATAATCGTATATTACTAGTTGATTGTGTAGATACCGTATTTGAGGGAGCAGAATCTGTAACCATTGGCGTACAAGAAGGTAGGACTTATTATGTAAGGGTGATGAACATAGCCAATGCAGATAGCCCAGGAGTGATGCCTGGTAGAATCCGTATCTTCCCTTATGCACCTTGCAGAGTAGGAGATGAACTAGTAGTGGACGGGGGCTTTGAAGGCTGGCCCGCTATTGACCCTAATGGAGAGGCTGAGGCTAATAATGTTACCAATGCTGACTTTGCCAGAAGGTTAAATGATATAATGGTAACTCCATGTGTAACCACTACTTCTGCTTATCCTAGTCGCTTAGATACTTGGGCTAAATATGCTACTGATTATGGCTTTTTGAGAGACCGTACTAATGGCGATGCCACACAAAATAACGGGACACTCCCTAATGCTAACGGTATAACGGATAGTACTGCTACTTATGCAAGATTTATTGCAAGACAGGGAGAGCTAAACCCAGAAGGTTTGTACTTAGTAAAACAAAGCCCTTGGTCTGTCAAAGATGACTGGTACTCATTTGGCAATGGTTACTCAGGCTATGGTGGACGCACTGGAGGGGGTACACCCGTAACAAGCTACTGTCTCACAGGAGCAGGTGCTGGTGGTGAGCCTTGTGTAGAAATTACCCGTAATTTTGCAAATGGTCCTGAAAACACTGAGGGTATATTTAACACTACCCTTGGCATACCTAGACCATTCCCATATACCTCTGATGCCAACTTTATGATAGTCAATGGTTCATTTGACCCAGCATCTGGTTTACCTCCTGGCAAGGTATGGTGCCAGACCATTCGTAGAAATGGAGCAACAGTAGGATATTATGTCTTTACGATTTGGGTTCAGAATATGATTAGTGGAGGGCGAAACCTTGATGTACCACAGCTTCGTCTGACAGTATGTGATATGGCAGACCCTATCACGGGTGTGCTTCCTATTACAAGATTAGTAAGCTCTGCTAGCAATGCGGCAGGAATAGAATCAATTTTACCAGGAATTAGTATTTATGATCCTGTTGTGAAGCCTTATACGATTCATTCTCCTACACCCCCTATTAACCGTCTGAGAGACCCTCGTGTAGCTTTCTCTTATGGTGCAGCTCGTCCTTGCAATAGCCCTAGTGAAGCACGTGATGCTCGTCTCAAAGTATTGGGTTCTTCCTTCTTGATTGATGAAAGACCCGATGCTTGGCAGGTAATTCGCTGTATTTATAAAGCTCCTATGGGCGTAGAAGCCATGAACATTTGTATAGAGAACTTATCTATTACCAAGAATGGAAATGACTTTGCTATTGATGATATTTCTTTTAGAGAATGTCTCAACCCTGACCAAGAAGCCTTTGAGAGACTTCTTCGTGGAGATCCTTGTGAGTTAGCAGATAGTCCTGATGCTTTAGATATTCCGTTAAGTGTAACTATGCTTGACTTCAGTGGAAACTTGGTAGGTGATAGAGTATTTCTTAACTGGATAACATTAAGAGAAAATAATGCAGGATATTTTGAAGTACAACGCAGTGTAGATGGTGCTAATTTTAGCCCTATCGGTGAGGTACTTGCCAAAGGAAGCACTTCTACACTCAATAGTTATGATTTTGTAGATACTCAACTGCCTAAAGATGTAGAATATCTATATTATCGCTTAAAAATCTATAATGACGATGGCACTTCTAAAATGGGACCCTTGGTTCGCATCAATGTCTCAGGCTTGAATACATTTGATTTAGAGATTTTCCCTAACCCTATCTCTCAAGGCGATAATGTAAAACTTCGCTTTAATGTAGCGGAAGGTCAAGTAGGACTAGCTGTAGCAGATATGATGGGCAATGTATTACAACAAAGTATCTTAAGTACTATTAACGGCTTAAATGATGTAACCCTAAACACGAGCAAACTTGCTCCTGGTATTTACATCATCCAAGTACGCCAAAATGGTCAGAAAGTAGCCAAAAGATTGGTAGTATATTAAATGGAAAATTGAGAATGAAGAATTGAGAAATCGTTTATTCATTTTTCTGAAAAGACCTTACCCAAAAAGTAAGGTCTTTTTTTATGTGTTAAGTACCTTCATCTACTTTTTTTAGAGATTAATCTATCAAAATGGGTTTGTCAATCATAAGGCTTTGATTACTTTTGTGTAAAATAAATAGGATAACATTCTTGAAAATAAAACTTATGAGAATTATATATTTGATTCATTACTTAATGATGGTCTTATTGACTTTCATATCATTCTCTAATGAAGGCTTAGCACAAAGCAAAAAACCACTTAACTCTACTGTCTATGATGGATGGAAAAGCGTAGAAGGTGAAAAAATTTCTTTTGATGGAAATTGGATTCTATTCTCTATCACTCCTCAGGAGGGAGATGCCAATCTATTTATCAAAGACATCAGACAGCGTGAAGAAAAAACCA
>JBBRUH010000080.1:0-14899 GCA_038248005.1 Cytophagales bacterium
AATACTTTTTCAGAATAAAATTTGTTGAGTTTGAAAAATATTTTTACCAGTTCAATACTAGGTAAGAGCCAAAACTGATTATCAGACTTTTACTAATAAAATTCATCATTCATAATTCCTCACTTATATGGCAGGTTCTTGCTGACTTAGACAGTGAAAACTTCCTAAACCCCAGATAATTTCTCTTGAATCTATGCCTACTACTTCACGGCTAGGGAAGCATTTCTCTAAAATTAGAATGGCTTGTTCATCTTCATCGCACTCAAAGGTAGGAACAATGATAGATTGATTGGTAATCAAAAAATTAGCATAAGAGGCTGGCATTCGCTCTCCAAACACATAAAAGGGCTTAGGCATAGGCAACTCTATGATATTTAGAGGCTTATCGTTAGGTAATCTGAGTGTCTTGAGTTCGGCTAGGTTCTCTTGGAGAATGGTATAATTATCATCATTGGGATTTTGCTCTACTACGGTGATGACTGTATCGGCATTGATGAAACGCACTATATCATCTATGTGTCCGTCTGTATCATCTCCTACAATTCCATCCCCTAGCCACAGTACTTGCGAAACGGCATAGTAATCATACAGATACTGTTCTATTTGTGATTGTGTAAGGTGAGGGTTTCGGTTAGGGTTCAAGAGGCAATGTCTTGTAGTAAGGAGTGTTCCTTGTCCATTAAACTCAACCGAACCACCTTCCATCACAATAGGAACAGTGAATATAGGGATATTTAGCATCTCTGCTATTCTTTCAGGAATCTGGTTGTCTGCTTCAAAGGGAGGATATTTACCACCCCAAGCATTGTATTGCCAGTTAATGATTATTTTTTTTGCTTCTGCTTCGGGATTAATCAAAAAAGAAGGTCCTGAATCTCTTAGCCAAGCATCATTGCTTTGGATTTGATGGAAATGCACATTAGCAAGAGATGTATTGATTTTATCCAGATGAATCTTCACTTGAGATTCAGTAGCAAGGTCATTGACCAATAGATTTACTTTTTGCCCTTTGGCTATCTCTTTGATAAGTTGATAATAAGATTTCTGGGCATTGGCTAACTGTTCATTGGGCCAAGTTTCTGTATTTTGAGGAAAAGTAAGCCAAGTCGATTGCTGTTTTTCCCATTCTGCTGGAAATCTATAGCCTAAATCTTTGGGAGTATCATTCATAAGGAAGTGATGAGATATAAATTTGAAATATTGTCTCAATAAAGATTTTATGATGAGTAAGTTATAGTCGTACTAACCTCTTAAAAAGCTAATCATTACTACTAGCAAAATACTTACTACCAGCCCTAGAATAATCTTGGCAAAATCCCAAAAAACAACCCTTGAAGTTGCGGACATGCTTTGGGTTTTTAGTTGGAAATTAATCGCAAACTCACGCCCTGCCAGCAAACCTACAAATACCCATGTAGTACTCATTGGGATAGGGCCATAGAAAAATAATAGAACGATGGCATAAATAAAATCTATGATGGTAGCAGAGCGAATGTCTGTTGTATTGGTTTTGGTAGTAACTATTTTTTGAATTTCGCCTCCCTTATAATAAAATAAAACACCTTGGAAGAAGACCAGCAATACCGTAGAACCTACAATGTAATAAACGGCTGTCTCTGGACTTTCTTTAAGTGGAATGTAGAGGTACACAAAAATATTAATCAAATCTTGCAAGAGCCACTGACTCCATAGAAATCCTGTGGCAAGCCACTGTGCTACTACCCAACCCCAGCGAGGCTCATCCCCAGTATGGGTTTCTATAAAATATTTTTCTACTAGTTTACTAATCAACAGATAAACCACCATGGCAAGCACAAATGCAAAACCATAGCCTACCACAGATTTGAGAATCATTTTATCTATGGCACTGGGAGCAAACACACTCACAATCAAGAAAGTAGTACTTACTGGAATCCCAAAACGGGTAATGACAAGGAGTATTAAAGGAGGAATAATATACCACCAATAAAATACGGCAGGATAAATATCTTTGCCTTCTTTTATAAAAGTGCCATCAAATTTACCATAAGAGATATCTCCAAGCACAAAAAAGCCATACATCATCACTGAGACTAGAATAGTAGAAGAGAAAAGCCACAATACCCACCAAGGGCGTTTGCTATTAGAACTCAAGAAAGTCCCCAAGGTTTGGATTGCATCATTGCCCACTACAGCGTAAGAAGCCAACGCAAAACCAAGTAGCATAAAAAAATGTTCCATAATGTGGACTTATAAAGATAATTTTAGGTCTTTTGCTTATCGTAGTGCAAGTTTAGGGAAAATAAATTTTAAAAGAAAAAAAATAGTGCCTAAAAATGTATGATAATCAGAAAAAAACACCTTATTTTTGATAGAAATAAAAACTTATAATCCAACAAACTAAACCCACTCTACTCATCAATTTTTATAAAGTTAAAACAAAAAAATTAACTATTTGATTATCAATATTTTAGTGCCTTTCTAAAAATTAGTTTACTATTTAAAAGGCTATTCTGGTTACTTTTTAGTTATATTAAGTCATTATAAGAAATAAAGTAGTTTTTAGTACACGTCTCTATTCTTGTAGGATTGGAATAGAGTTTGATTATAGTACAAGTAAGTAATTAACATAATATTCAATGACATCTAACGAATTTTTATTTTTCTCTGCATTTTTGATGTTTATCTCAGCTATGTTGGCACTTGATTTAGGTGTTTTTAGCAAAAAGAACCATATAGTCAAGTTTCGAGAGGCAGCTACATGGAGTACTATTTGGATTTTGGTTGCAATTGGTTTTTACTTTTTCCTGCTATCTCATGGAGATAAAATACACGGAATCGACGACTTTGAAGGGCTAAGTAAAATTGTAAGTAAGTATGTAGATAATGTAAGCGAGCTAGGTTATTATAACAATGATAACTTTGAAAAAAGCCTCCAAAGCTATCGAAATAATATGGCTTTAGAGTTTATTACAGGCTGGTTATTAGAGTATTCACTCTCCGTTGATAACATCTTTGTGATTATTCTAATTTTCACTTCTTTTGGTGTAAGAGAAAAGTATTACAAGAAAGTATTGCTTTGGGGTATATTAGGGGCAATTTTTATGCGTTTTATTTTTATATTTTTAGGTTCTGCATTGATTCAACAGTATCATTGGATTTTATATGTATTTGGTGTCTTGCTGCTCTTTTCTGGTTTGAAGATGCTCTTTACAAGTGATGGTGAAGAAAAAATAGAAACTGACCGACATCCTATTGTACGGTTAGCTTCGCGTTATTTTCAAGTTTTTCCTCGTTTTGTAGGCGACCGTTTTTTTGTGCGTAAAAGTGGCAAATTATTTCTCACTCCACTCTTCTTAGTAGTACTCATTGTAGAATTTACAGATTTATTATTTGCTGTGGATTCTGTTCCTGCAGTTTTTGCTGTTACCAAAGATCCTTATATTGTCTTCTTCTCTAATATCTTTGCGATTATGGGCTTGCGGTCTATGTTTTTCTTCTTGTCTAACTTGATGCACCTTTTCCGTTATTTGAAGACTGGCTTATCTTTTTTATTGATTTTTATTGGTCTCAAAATGCTTGCGGCAGATTGGGTCAAAGATCTTGGCTTCAAGACGCAGTACTCTCTTTATATTATCCTCGGAATCTTGTTTATTAGTGTAGTAGCTTCACTCCTCTTCCCAAAAAAACAAAAAAAGGAAGAACTTGCTGAAGAAGAAGTGAATGTATAGATGAGAGATAATTAACTTGCTTAATTAGTTAAGCAAGTTAAATCATTAATTCATAAGAGTTTAATAATGAGCAGTTTAGTCAAAAAGGCTAATCATTAATTACTATTTCTGTAACTGCGTCTAAGGCACTAAACCTAACTTTTAGGACTTTATCTCGATGAATTTCGGGTGTTTCTTTGCGGCAGGGTTTGTCTTCGGCATAGTAGTATATATAATAGCGTTGTCCTCTCTGATAAAGTTCGCTAAAATCAGGTCTCCCTAAAAGACTCAAAATTTGGTTTTGTCCCAAGCCTATGAGTTTATCTTTATTTTCTAATAATAAAGGAATAAATTTTTCTCTTACATTCTTGCAGCCTAGTTTGTCTTCTTTCCAAGCTTTTTGGTCAAAGCCTTTTAACGCTGGTGTCTCCTGACAAGCAAATAGGCTTAATGCAATAAGACCTAAACTGATGTATCTATAATATTTCATTTATTTTATTTTTCTAAAATTTAGTCTGTTTTACTTAACCAATTTATCTGATATTGTATGATTCTATTAATCAAAATCATCTCTCAATGTTTTATTTTTATAAGCCTATGAACTCCCAAAGCTTATAAAAAAATATAATAGAACTAAGAATCACTAAGACCAGTAAACGATATGTCCACAAATCTGCATTTGGATAAAAAACAACAAACTTAGCGCCTATATATGCTCCTATGCTTTGCCCAAATGCGGTAAATAATCCCAAAAACCAATCTACTTGATTTTGCCAGACAAATATCATTAATACAGGAAAGGCATACGCTAAAACAATGATAAGTTTGATGGCATTGGCATATCCTAAACTATATTTTACGCCCAATACTAATCCAGCTAATAAAAATATCCCTACTCCTCCCTGAATAAACCCTCCATAAATTCCAATTACAAACATAATCAGAATAGCAAGTGGTTTTTTGCTCTGCTCACCTGTTGAGTTTTGCTCTACAAACCAGCGGTTAGGGTTCACTAAAATCACTAAAAGCATCACGATGAGCAATATGCCAATAAAATCTTCTAAACTTTTAGGATCTAATTGCGTGGCTAGATAAGCTCCTACCAATGCTCCCAATACACAAGGTATGATAGACCACCAAGCATTGCCTATAGGAATTTTTTTAGACCGCATAAGGGTAATACTTCCTACGGCTGTCTGAAAAAAAACTGCTACCCTATTCGTGCCATTTGCTATATTAGCAGGCAAGCCCATCGCCATTAAGAGAGGAAGCATCACAAGGCTACCACTACCGACCAAAGTATTGATAAACCCAATCACTACACTTACTAATAAAATTAATATGTAGAATGTCTCCATTTTTTTCCTTTTGTTCTTCTTGTTATTGTCACTAGGTAAGAGGTTAGTTGTAGGTTATTAAACTGTAAGAGTCTGATAGTAAGAACTTTACTCAAATTAAATGAATACTTTATTCTGAAAGTGTTGCTAAGTGTGCAAAAGTATTTTAAAACTTCTATTAATTTATAGAATAATATACTATAATATAAAAAAAAATATTTTTTACTTCTGTATTTTTCTAATAACTGCTTGTTATATCACTAGGTGATGAGGGATGAGTTATCCTATTAAAACACTGATAATCAGTTTTTTATGGCAGGATTAAAATACAAACTAATTTTGACCATCTACTTGTCTGAAAGTAAATACACTTTAAAAGCAACACTCAAAATATTAAGAGGAATCAGTAGAAACTGATTCCTCTTTTTTGTATCATATTAACTTATATTTCGGTAATAATTTCTATTGATAAAAAGAATTTAAGTATCTGATATCCAATAACTTAAATTAATAAATACCGTTCAAGCGAAGACGCTTGAACGAGGTGAATAGCTGGTGCAAGCCTCTTAACTTACACCTCTCTTTACCCATAAAATCGTAATAATGTTTAATGTAGCATTCTAAAAAAAGCAATTAGATAAAAAAGGTAAATTTTATTTATATCTGAAAAATATACTTTTAATTTTGATTATTAATATTTTTTTACTGAAATATGAGTATTAAACTTTAAAAAATAAAATTATAGTAATTCCTAATCCTAATTAGCACTTATCACCATTTTAAAGCCTACACTTGGGATGTTTTCAATCTTGATACTACTGTCTTTTTTGAGGTATTTACGCAGACGAGTGATAAATACATCCATACTTCTTCCCATAAAATAATCATTTTGTCCCCAGATTTCTTTGAGGATGGTTTCTCTTTTGAGTACAGTATTGATGTGTTGGCAAAAAATTCGGAGAACTTCTGCCTCACGAAGGGTAAGCTGTCTGCTATCTTCTTGGTGTGCGAGCGTGAGATTATCAAAATCAAAATGATAGCTTCCGATAGTAAATTGATTACTGCTTTTTGCTTCTTTACTGACTTGCCTTCTTTTCAAAAAGACATCTATCTTTAGAGCTAGTTCTTCTATGCTAAATGGTTTGGTGATATAATCATCTCCCCCTAGCTTAAGCCCTGTGATTTTATCTTCTTGAAGAGATTTTGCAGTCAAGAAAATGATAGGCGTATGTTGGTCTTCTTTTCGGATTCTTTCGGCAAGTTCAAAACCATCTAACTTAGGCAGCATCACATCTAAGATACACAAATCAAACTTTTCTTTTTGGTAAGCTTTCCAGCCTGCTTCACCGTCTTCACAGTGTTTGATAGCATATCCGTGTAGTTCTAGACTATCTTTGGTGACTAAGCCGAGACTTAGGTCATCTTCTACAAATAAAATTTTAGCTTTCGTTTCAGACATATTCATAATTTTTTAGGAAATCAATGCAGGATTTTTGTTTTCTGTGTCTTTTAAATGAGTTGTGTTTGTGTTTTTCTTGGCAGTCTGATCAAGTGGGATAGAAACCGTAAATGTACTTCCTTTTCCTAGCTCACTCTCTAAGCGGATTTTCCAGTGATGTGCTTTGATGATTTGTCTTACATAATTTAGCCCCAGACCAAATCCTTTTACATCATGTCTATTGCCAGTAGGCACGCGATAAAACCGCTCAAATACTTTGTTTTGATGTGCTTTTTCTATACCTAAGCCGTTATCTTGGATAGAAAGCAATAACTGTTTTTTATAATGTTTGGTGCTGATAAGTATCTTTGGATTTTCACTTATATACTTAGTGGCATTGTCTAGTAAGTTATAGATAACATTGGTAAGATGCACTTTATCGGCATTGGCTAAGGGCGTATCTGCCTGCAAATCACACTCTATCTGAGCATCTTCATATTTTAATCTAAAATGAATAACAGCTTGTCTTACTATCTCATGGATATCTACGAGTTCTCTGCTAAGGGTAAGTTTTCCTTTGTCCATGATAGCCATTTGCAGTACTTTTTCTATTTGCTCTTTGAGTCGGTGGTTTTGGGTCTTGATAATCTGAGCATATTGGGCAAGTTTTTCGGGATGGGCATTGATTTTAGGATTGCTAATTAAATCAGCTGAAACGGCAATGGTAGAGATAGGCGTTTTAAATTCGTGAGTCATGTTATTGATAAAATCACGCTGAATCTCTGAGAGTCTTTTTTGTTTTAAAATCACAAAGAGCGTATAGGCAAAAAAGAAAACTACTATCAGTAAAATGAAAGAAGAAAAAATCCAAATATCCATTTGACCTGCCAAAAAAGTAGATTTATTGGGAAATCGAACTCCGAAATAATATACAAACTCATCATATTTGGGCAGATTGGTAGAGGCGGCTTGCTGTGTATTGCCATCTGTTTTTGTGTGAGTTACATAGTTGCCATAGACCATCTTATCACTGGAGCAGTCATAGATACCATACTCATAGTCTATGTGCAAATCACGGTAGCTAAACTCTTCTTTAAGGTAATGCTCTAAGATATTGGCATCTATTACCTGATTTACATTGACTACATAGTAATCTGAAGTAAGCTGATTGACAGGACTAGGATTCACTACTTCGCCATTAAGTTTGGCGATTCGCTCCGACACGTTTTTGAGTGCGATTACTACGGTTTGATTAAATTGTTTTTCTTTGATGTCAAAAGCACGCCGTACCCAATAGACTTGGGTCATAATAATGCCTCCTATACAGATAGTAGCGAGTGCAATGACAAAACGAATACTATGGTTACGCATATTTATTTTTTATAATCTACACAAAAGATGTATTTATAACGTATCAGAAGCATTGAATGTTGAAAGATTGATTTAGAGAAGGCTTGAGGGGTTGAATAATGATTCTTATCTTCTACTCCTAAACTTCTCAATCTTCGCTTCTGATTTTTCACTTCTAAACCTCTTACCTCTCATTCCTCGCCTCTCACTTCCCACTCCTAAACTCTTACTTCAAGCCTTCCACAAAATACATATCTACTTCTCCTTTGTTTTTTGCTTTGATTTTACCTCTATAGGTACACTCATATTTATCTTTTACAAGTTCATAAGTGCTTCCTGAGATATTTACCTTGCCGACTTCTCCACTTGACTCCATTCGAGCAGCGATATTAACGGTATCTCCCCAGATGTCGTAGGCAAACTTATTTTTACCGATTACCCCTGCAATCAATGGGCCTGTGTGTATGCCCAGCCTTAACTCCCAAGCTTGTTCTCCATGAACTTCTTTGGCAGATCTCCAACTTTTCATAAACCCTTGCATCTCAAGGGCAGCTGCTACTGTATTGACGGGGTTATCTTGATTAGCAATAGGAATACCTCCTGCACACATGTAAGCATCTCCTATGGTTTTGATTTTTTCTAAACCGTATTTTTCTACGATTTCATCAAAAGCCATAAAACAACGGTTAAGCTCCCTCAGTAACTCCTGAGGAGGTGTGGTCTCGGTAATCTTAGTAAACCCTTTAAAGTCTGTAAAAAGAACCGATACTATATCATAATTCTTAGGTTCGGCTTTGCCATTGATTTTGAGTTCTTCGGCTATTTCTTCGGGCAAAATATTATGCAGAAGTACTTCTATCTCTTTCTTTTGTTGGTGAACTTCGGCAGTGCGTTCTTCCACTTTTTTCTCAAGGTTGGCATTGGCTTCTTTAAGACTTTCTATGAGGTTTTGATTTTCTCTTCTTAAATGGAAAGATTCTAAGGCTTTATCTATGGTGATTTTTAGCTCATCTTTATCCCAGGGTTTGGTGATATATCGATACACTTGCCCCTTATTGATGGCTTGAATAATAGCTTCTACATCGCTAAAACCCGTTAAAATCATTCGGATAGGTTCGGGGTGATTGGGCATGATTTGTTCCAAAAACTCTACACCTGTGGTGTTGGGCATTCGCTGGTCTGTGATGACTATATGAATATCTTGCTCTTGGAGGATTTGTAATCCTTCATCTGCTGAGAGTGCTGTGTGTACTTTGTAATGCCTTCTGAAGTTTGATTTGAATACGGTCAGATTATCAGGTTCATCATCTACGTATAAAATATTTTCTTTTTCCTCTCTCATTACTCTATTTTGATTTGAAAGTATAGATTTGACTTTTCAAAATTCATTCCCTTTGTCTGATAAGAGGAAGATATTTCTACTAAAATCCACCAATCCATTTACTAATTAAGACTAAAAATCCCAAAATCTACTACTTTGTAGAATAAAATGTTTGTACGATGATAAAATAAATGGTTTTTATTTAGAAAAACGAATTTTAGAGAAGAAAAAAACATAATTAATAACTCTTTTAGTTTCGTTTTAATCCTCGTTTTAATGTTTGTTTCAATCCTTATTTTAATAGAAGTTTATTTTTAAATCTAGCCATAAAACAGAAAAGATATGGTTTATAATAAAATCGTTATTTTCGTCTGCGTTGTTGATGGTCGCAGACCTCAATCATCGCATCTATTTACAACTACTTCTTAACAATTGTCAAGGTCTTTGACCATTGACAACGTATGTAGCTGATGGTCAAAAGACCTTATAACAATCGCACGTACTTAAAACCTCAGCCCAATAATGAGAATATCATCCATTTGGCGATAGTCTTCTTTCCATTCTATGAAAGTCTGCTGAAGGGCACTTTTTTGCTGATTTAGGTCTTGTGCTTGCATTTCTAGGAGTAGCTTTTTGAATCGCTTAGTCGTGAATTTTCTATTTTCAGGGCCTCCAAACTGATCAGGATAGCCATCAGAATAGATATAAAGTGTATCACCTTCTTGGAGTTTAATCTCATGTTGAGTGAAAACCTTTTCTTTTTTGTATTTAAAATTTCCTCCAATAGGAAAAGAATTACCCTTAAATTCCATTAATTCTCCATCTCTGATTAAGATGAGCGGACGGTAAGCACCTGCATAGCTAAGGGTTTTTTCATAGACATTAAGTGAGCAAAGAGCTACATCCATGCCGTCTCTGCTTTGTGAGTTTTCTTCTTTTTGCTTAAGTACTTCTGATACTTGTTTGTCTAGCTTATTGAGAATAGTATCTGGCTGAGTGATGCCCTGTTCTATCACGATTTGATTGAGATTAGAGTAACCTATGATAGACATAAATGCACCAGGGACTCCATGTCCAGTACAATCTACAGCAGCAATAAGTGCATGTTCGTTTTTCTCTGCAAACCAATAAAAATCTCCACTCACGATGTCCTTGGGGATATACATCACAAAATGTTGTAAGAAACCTTTGCCGATGAGCTTTTCACTAGGCAAAATAGCTTCTTGGATTCTTTGAGCGTATTCTATACTAGAAGTAATGTCTTTGTTCTTTTTCTCTAGCTCCGTTACTAGACTTGCGATTCGGTTTGCCTCTTCGAGCTGTTGCTCTGTTTTTTTCTTTTCAGTGATGTCTCTGATAGAAAGAACTCGCATATCTTCACCTTCATAGCTAACCTCTCTTGCTTGTATATCTATCGGGAAGGTATCCCCATTTTTTTTCATAGCCAGTGTCTCGTGTACTCGCCCATCTTCTAGGATTTGTTTTTCTTCTATTTCAAATCGGTATTGAGGAGCGATAAATTGGATGTAATTTTGATCTAAAAGCTCTTCTGCATCCTCATAGCCCATCATTTTGACCACTACTGAGTTTACATCTTTGATATGGATTCCATTAAGAAAGAGTAGCCCTTCTTGGGTTACTTCTGATAGTTTTCTAAATCTCTCTTCATTATCTCTAATCTTACGCAAACTTTGGCGGAGCTGCTTTTGTGCCATTTGAGAGTCAGCAAAGAGTTGATTGATACGTTTTTGGTCTTGAAGGGCATTGAGATGAGCCGCAATGTTGGTTGCCATTTTTTCTAAAAGCTGTAAGTGCTTTGTCTCAAATGTTGTAGTACTACTGACTTCTAATACTCCTGCAAGTTGGTCATTATAGATAAGAGGCAAGACATACAGAGCAGCAGGATTAATCTGCTGTGTCGCAGTCTGAGTCTGGTATGCTTTTGCTTGTCCATTAAGATGATTGAGCAAAATAGATTTTCTGCTTTTGGCAGCCTGTCCTACAAATTGGTCTCCTATTTCTACTTCCATTCGGTCAGAGTCAAAGAGATTTTCTAAGGCATACCCTCCACTGAGCATCAGTGTATCTTTATCAGGGTCATAGGCATAGAGAACTCCCTGATAAGCTTCTATATAAGGTATAAGCTCATTGAGTAGCTTTTCAGACCAAGAGAAAATGGTTTGGTTATTTCGCCAACGCATTATGTCTGTAAAGCTATTGAGTGATTTATCTAAGTACCGAGCATCTTCTAATTCTTGGTTGGCTTTAATGAGGGCATCGGTTTTTTCGAGACGCTTGTTTTTTTCTGTTAATTCTTGGTTAGAGAGAATGAGTTCTTCTTTTATATTTAGAAGATTTTCATGACTATCTTTGATTGCTTCGGCATCTAGTCTTTCTTTTTCTTTGACAGCATATAGTTCTTCGTTGGTCTCCAAGATTTCTTGGTTTTTTACTTGAGCAATGTAGTGTGCTTCTTCTAAATCTTTAAGGTAAAGATTAATTTTGCGAACAATCTGAGGGAAAAGTAAGAATGCTTCTATCAATAATATCAAAAAAGCCAATCCTAGTACAAGGCTTTGATAAACTTTAATTCTTTTTATATAATCTTGTGCTTCTTTATCATATAAGCGAGCTACTTGACTTAGTTTGAAGGTTAGGACTTGCTCCCTAAATAATATTTTTTGAGTATTAAGGGCAATGCTATTTTGAAGGGCTACTTCACGAGAGCTATTTTGAAAAACTGTTTCTTTGAGAGCAATCAAAGCTCTACTAGCCTCTAAGATTTGCTTGTAAGAGTAGCTGTGATTATTTTGGATAAGTGAGTCGATAGAGGAGTTATTCATTCCATCTTGTGCCAATACTTCATGGTTTTTCAGTAATTTTTTTTCATTGATGATAAATTTATCTATGGTTTCTGTCAGTTCTCTTACAAATTCTAAGCATCTGCTTTGACTATTACAGTAGCGTAGGCTAAGGGTCTGCTTAGCTATTTCTTGGCTAAGGGCATTTTGCTTACCAATGGTATTGATTTGGCTCACAAAATTAGCTTGCTTATTGAGGGTTGCCATCAAAATCCAGTAACTAGCACAAAACAAAAAAGCAATAATGACTAGCACAAGCCAATATCTGTACTGAAACTGCAAAGTAGTCTGTGCAGATTGAGTTCCAGGTTTTTGCTTAGAGAGTTTAATATTAAAATGCTTTGCCATTATTAGTGAGAAATGAGTTATAAGTTATGAATTATGAGTTTGTAATAACTTGATAATGAGTATTTTAATAACTCATGATGATTAGTTTGTTTAGTTTAAGATTTTAAGATAAGTGATTTATTTTTACCGTTTACAGAATGAGGTAATAGTGATATAATACCTATAATTTTACTCAGTGACTTCCTATTATCTAAAACAGGATAGTAGCTTTCGTGAAGATAAAGAGGTGATTGATCTTGTGCCTGTTTAATAAATTGACCTTCCATCATTTGATTTTTATGAAGTTGTTTCCAGAAGTTTTGATATTCAGTAGTTTGAGAGTTTTTGGAATCTATCAATACCTGATGATGCTTACCGACAAGGTCATCGGCATCATATTTTACCCAAGCCAAAAATTTATCATTGACACGAAGTATCTTCCCCTCAGGGTCTAGTTCTATCATTCCTGTAGATCTGTCTATGGCTTGCAGCTGTGCTTCAAGTTCTTGTGAAGCTTGTTTAAGGTTACTTTGTGTTTTCTCAAGATTGATTAAGTATTCTTTGATTTGTTCTTCTTGTCTGATTTCATTGCTGATGTCAGTAGCTAACTGAAGTATTTTAGTAACTTTCCCGTTTTTGTCAGCCACAGGGTAGTAGCTTCCTCTGAGCCAGATAGTTTCTCCTGATTTAGACGTAAACTGAAATTCACCATCTATAAACTCATTTTGATGTAGCCTTTCCCACAAGATTTTATAAGATTTAGAGTTGGCTACTTTTGTGCCTACGAGAGCTTTATGTTCTTGTCCTATAAGTTCTTCGGAGGTGTATTGGGTCAGCTGTTTAAATTTATCATTGACATATTTGATAAATCCATTGGCATCATATTCTACCATAGCTGTAGAGAGATTAATGGCATTGAGTTGGGCTTGGAGAGCGGCTGCTTTTTCTTGTACATCCTTTTGAAGTTCTTTCATGATGTCTAAGTTTCGGCGCATCATTTCTTCTTTATCTGCTAAGATAGCCAATTGATCTTTTATTTTTTGGGCTTGCTCCATCTCAGTAGTGATGTCATAGGCAAGCACACGGATTCTTTGCTCGTTGCCTTCTTCTAAGGAATAGTGGTTAGCACGCATCCAAAAGCGAGTGCCTTCTTTAGTTTTGCAAGCATATTCAGCTTCTGCATAGCCTTTTTGAGCGATGTCTTCCCAGAGTTTTTGATAAGCAGGCGAGTTAATATAAGTTTCTTCTAGGAAGATATTTTGGTGTCTATTTTTTAATTCCGAAGCATCATATCCAGAGAGTAAGGAAAAATTTTCATTGGCTGATTTGATTTTCCCTTGTTCATTGTACTCAAGTACAAGCATAGAGCGATCTATTGCATGAAACTGTGTCTGAAACTCGGTAGCACGTTGCTCCACTTCTTTCTTAGTTTTTTCTAGTTCACGTGCATTCTCTTGTAACTGTGCAGTCATCTGCTGAGATTGTGAGAGTAGTTTTTGAGTTTTTAAAATTCCTCTCATACTCTGGAGCATAGCGGCTAAATTCTTAGAAAGCCTTTTGATGAGTTCTTGGTGAAGGTCATCTATATTCTCTATTACTGCAATCTCTAAGACACCTTGCAAGGCTTCATTATAAAGCAAAGGCACAATGAGCAGACTGCGGCTATGCACACGGGTCAGGGCAGATTCTATCACGATTCCTTCTTCGGGCAGGTCTTGAAGATAGACTGTTTTCTTAGTTTTGATGATTTGACCTAAGATACCTTCTCCTACTTTAAACTCTGATTGCTTCACAGATTGGGGCGTACAAGCATATCCTGCAGTCATTTGAAGGCTATTTTGGTCTTCATCAAATATATAGAAAGCTCCTTGAGTAGCCTTGATAAGCTCTGCTAGGTGCTGAATCATTACATCCGAAAACTCCTCAATAGAAGTATCGTATTTAAGACGCATAATATCATCAAACTGGGTGATATTACCTTCTAGCCATTGTGAACGCTCCATTTTTGCTTGACGCTCACGAAGTTCAATTTCTACTTTTTCCATTCGCTCTTGATTTTCTACAAGGCGTTTTCGCTGGACTTCCATTTCATCTTGAGTCGCTTGAAGCTCTTCCATATTTTGGCGAAGTTCTTCTTCATTGGCTTGGGTAGCTTCTAGGGCTTCTTGAAGGTCTTGAGTTTTCGTTTTGACATTCTGGGCAAGTTGTGCATTAGATTTTTCTACTTCTATTTGTTTGGTCAAGATTTCTTCACGAGAGTGTACTTCGCTGATGGTCTGAAAATGAAGAAATTTAGCCCAAAGCCCCGCCAAAGTTACCTGCAAAAATGAAATACCTATATAAAATCCTAAACCCTGAAAATCTATTGCTTCACCATTTTCAGTGGTAGGCATCAGGTTTAAAATAAAATCACGGTAACTTTGTAGATTTATATAATCAAGATAACTACTGAGGTAAGTCAATGCAATCATTTGACCAAAAAACAACAAGACACTAGGCCAGATTGCTCTCCAGTCTTGATAGACTATCAGAATGGTGAAAGAAGTAAAAAAGAAAAGTCGGACCTCTGCCTGACC
>JBBRUH010000081.1:0-14846 GCA_038248005.1 Cytophagales bacterium
GATTTGTAATCCAGACTTCAGAGTTTTAGATTATGCTAGTCTGGATTTGTAATCCAGACTTCAGAGTTTTAGATTTTTAATCTAAGTTACGCTAGTTACGCTAGTCTGGATTTTTAATCCAGACTTCAGAGTTTTAGATTTTTAATCTAAATACATAATATCTAAAAGCCCTTTGGCTTTATCACTGCTATAGTCAATAGCCGAACTATACCTATAATGATAAGATTCAAACACAAGTCCTGCATTTACTGGATTCTCGTGTAAATAGTCTAGCTTTTGCTCTAAAAAATAATTACTCTCTAACAAGATAGGATGATACCCATCTTGCCAAAACTTAAAGCCTTCAATCTTAGGTTTCCATCTACCTGCAAATTCAAATTTATCCAAAAGCCAGTCTTTCCTACTCTCATTAATTTCTTGGATAGTCTTTACTACCTTTTTAGAAGTGAATTTTTTGAAATCTCGCATAATATCTGACATAAAAGCACCTTCCTTTGCCGAAGCTATCAAATGCAAATGACTGGGCATTAAACACCACGCATACAAACACAAACCTTTTGCTTTTTGGCAATATTCAAGGGATGCAATGACATCATCAGCTAGTTCTCTACGTGTGAATACATCTATCCAATCTACTACTGTGATAGTCATAAAATAAACACCTTGTACATCTGTAATTTTGTATTTGAATGCCATAGCGTAATTTATTTATTAGATTAAAAATCTTTGGCTCTTGAGTCTGGATTGCAAATCCAGACTAACATAAAAAATCTTTGGCTCTTGAGTCTGGATTGCAAATCCAGACTAACATGATTTTTTATTAGATTAAAAATCTTTGGCTCTTGAGTCTGGATTACAAATCCAGACTAACATGAACTGAGCTAACAGAACTCTTGAGTCTGGATTGCAAATCCAGACTAACATGATTGCAAATCCAGACTAACATGGATCCAGACTAACATGGATTACAAATCCAGACTAACATGAATCCCTAACATGAATCCAGACTAACATAACTTTTAATTCTCATCTATAATCTCAAGCTCTGTGGAAGGGCTAGTAACTGTAGGAGTTTCCTGAGTATAAGGTACAGGGCTTAGAGGTAGAGGTTTGTAGGATTGTTTTCTATATAATTGGTCTGCTATTTTGAGAGCAGATTTACCTACATTAACTCCAAAGTTGAGTAGTTCGGATTCTTCTAGGATGATTACTCTTCCCATTCTGTATGCAAAGGAGCTTGTAAGAGGAAGGGCTTCATAGATTTTACCTTCAAAACTATCAAGGCTTTTTTGGCTCATGAGTAATATATCTGGATTGATGTAAGCCATTTCATCTTGTGAAAGTCTTTCCATTCCTTCATAGTCATTTGCTGCATTTTTAGCTCCACTTAGCAAGATGAGTCCATTGGTAGCCGTATTAGCACCCGCAAGCATCAATGCTTGTGAGCCACGAGCATGCACATATAATACTCTCAGAGAGTCTTTGCGTTTTTTGAGAATTTGACTCACTTCTTTAAATTGCTCATCTATCTGTGTAACAATTTTTTGTCCTTGCTTTTCTTTGTTTAATTTTTTAGAAATGCTTTTCACAAAACCCTTGGCTGACTTCAAATCTCCCCCTTGCTCAAATACAAAGCAAGGGATATTTTTAGCTTTTAGCTTTGCTACTTCCTCTTCGTTGGCAATATTGGCTTCCATAAATACTGCATCGGGCCTATGTTTTAAAATATAAGAAGCCTTCAAGGTAGATTTATACCCTACTTTAGGAACTTTTAAATACGGAAAAACATCATAAGAACGGTCAATCGCCACTATTTTGCTGCTATCGCCTAGTGCATAGACAGCTTCTATCACTCGCTCACCGAGGCACACAATGCGCTTAAACTTAGGATATGTTTCAGGTTCTTTGGTCTCTATCTCTACTACATTAGGTGCTTGCTTTTCACCCTGCTTATTTTGTGGTGAATTATCTCCACATGCCCAAAGTGCCAAAGAAATGAATATCAAATAAAAGTAGGTAAATGTTTTCATAATATTTTTATTTTGTCAAGTTTTACATTTCAAAAAAACACAAAAACCCGAAATTAGTCAAGTTTTTCGGGTTTTTGTTTTATTAATTTTTAGAGGCTAATTGCATCAAGTCTTGCTTATTTTACGATTAAAGACAAGAATAAATGTAAGATTAAGTCTGTGAAGAACCTTGATTTTATAAATATCTAGATACTTCTCAAAACACATTTCCATTATTTGAATTTATTCCTGAGGGCTTCTAATTTTGCCTGAAAATCATCCTGAGGCTCTTCCTTAGGCTTCTGATTTTGAGGTTTATTTGGTTTTGGCTTATTTGAGGATTTATCATTAGAAACCTGTGGCTTGGCTTTTTTAAATTTTTCTATTCTACTTGGATTTTCCTCTTTTTTACTTTTTGGCATTGCCTCGACCTCTTCTAACATAGAAAAACTAATTCTCTTACGAGCTACATCTACTTCTTTGACCGTAACCAATACTTTTTGATGCACCTTTAGTACTTCATGTGGGCTTTTGATGAAGCGATTCGTGATTGCACTAATATGCACTAGACCATCTTGGTGAACTCCCACATCTATGAAAGCACCAAAGTTGGTGATATTGGTTACGATTCCATTGAGTTTCATTCCTACTTGGAGGTCTGCAATGGTATTGATTCCATCTGCAAACTCTACTACTTCAAACTGATCTCTTGGGTCTCTTCCTGGCTTGGCAAGCTCCGCCATAATGTCGGTCAACGTAGGCAGTCCTACTTGCTCAGTTACATAGCTTTGGAGATTGATTTGCTTGCGAAGTTCAGGTTTTTGCATCAGTTCGGCAACGGTACATTTTAAATCACTAGCCATTTTTTCTACAATAGGATAACTTTCTGGGTGTACTGCACTCATATCAAGAGGATTCTTGGCATCTCTTACCCTTAAAAATCCAGCGGCTTGTTCAAAGGCTTTATCTCCTAATCGGGTTACTTTTTTGAGTGCTTCTCTTGAATCAAAAGCACCATTTTTATTGCGATACTCTACTATATTTTTGGCTAATTGAGGACCTAAGCCTGAGACATAAGTTAAAAGTTCTTTGCTTGCTGTATTCAGTTCTACACCTACAGAGTTTACACAACTAGAAACGATATCATCTAATCCTTTTTTGAGTTGGTTTTGATCTACATCGTGTTGATATTGCCCTACTCCTATTGATTTTGGGTCAATTTTGACAAGTTCTGCCAAAGGGTCCATTAACCTTCTGCCTATTGAAACAGAGCCTCTTACTGTGATATCTTGGTCTGGAAATTCTTCTCTTGCTACATCAGAGGCAGAATAAACTGAAGCTCCACTTTCATTGACCATCACTACTAAGATGTCTTTAGGCAAACCTATCTCACGGATAAAAGTCTCTGTTTCTCTGCCTCCAGTGCCGTTGCCAATGGCGACTGCTTCTATCTTGAGTTGCTCACAGAGTTGTTTTATTGTGTCAGTAGCTTCTGTGCGGCGGCGGTCTGGAAAAATAACTGTATGATAGATAAGTTGTCCTTGCTTATCAAGGCACACAACTTTACATCCTGTTCTTAATCCTGGGTCAATGGCAAGCATCGTCTTTTGACCAAGAGGAGCCGATAATAAAAGCTGACGCAAATTATCTGCAAATACTTTAATAGCCTCAGTATCTGCCTTTTGCTTAGAAAATAGGCGAATTTCTGTTTCCATAGAAGATTTGAGCAGGCGTTTGTAGGCATCTTTGATAGCCATTTTGATTTGCTCAGTAGTGGTATTATTGGCTTGAATAAAATGTTTTTCAAGCCTTATGATGGCTTCTTCTTCTTCTGGAGCTAGGTCAAGCGAAATAATCATCTCTTTCTCTGCCCTACGCATCGCTAAGACACGGTGTGAAGGTGCTTCTGAAAGCTTCTCATCCCACTCAAAATAATCTTTGTATTTCTGTCCTTCTTCTTCTTTGCCTGGGATTACTTTTGCCTTAAAGACAGCTTGTTTCTCGAATAAATGCCTGATACTCGCCCTTGCATTTTGATCTTCGTTAATGGTCTCAGCGATGATATCTCTAGCACCTGCTAAAGCATCTTCTATACTTTCTACTCCTTTTTCAGAATCAATATATTGCTTTGCTTCGGCTTCTATATCTATATTTTCTTGGCTAAATAGCTTTTTACTCAATGGCTCTAAACCTTTTTCACGTGCTATAGTGGCACGAGTACGGCGTTTGGGTTTATAAGGAAGATACAAATCTTCTAATACACTCATCGTCTCAGCGGCTTCTATTTGTTGCTTAAGTTCTGGTGTTAGTTTTTCTTGTTCTTCTATAGTCTTTAAAATGGTCTCACGCCTTTTATCTAGCTCTCTTAATTGTGCCAGACGGTCACGAATTTGAGCAATAGCTACTTCATCGGTGCTACCTGTAGCTTCCTTGCGATAGCGTGCAATAAAAGGGATGGTTGCGTCATTGTCTAATAAAAGAGCTACGGCAGCTACCTGCTCCGTTTTGAGATTCAGTTCTTTCGCAATTTTTACGAAATGAGGGTGATTGGTCATAGATACTATTTGTAAACAAATTAAGCCTTTTTTTACATGTGCAAAAATACAAAAAAGGCTTTTATCAATCTAATCTGACAGGTTTTTTTAATCTAAAAAATGTCTATTTTGAATGAAAAAGAATAATTATTTTAAGATAATTTAATAAAAATGCCAAACCTGTGAGGTTTAAGGTATTGATAATTAAGTATTTAGAAATAGACCTCACAGGTTTTTAGTAGCACTTTGGGTTTTTTATTCTGTTTATTACACTTTTGAAAAATAATAATCTAAACACGTGCTTTTGTATGAATGAAATTTAGTGAAAGTTTAAAACCAGATTATTTTCATAAATGAGAATTGCTGTATTTTAAGATAATTTCACACAACTTCCTAAGATACGGACATTATCTGCATGGTTATTAAACACAGTTTGCAAGTTTTCATCTTCAAAATAGCCATCCATTTCTATATAAAACCATTGTTTGAACTTATCATCTTCACGAGAAGGACGGCTTTCTATTTTATTAAGATTGATACCCAAATCATAAAACTGCTGTAGGAAAGTAGCTAAACTACCTGCAACATCTGGAAGCTTGACGATAATGGTGGTTTTATCTATGCCACTTCGTTGGTTTTTGAAGTCTTTACTCAATATCAAAAAACGAGTGCGGTTATTAGGACTGTCTTCTATATTTTCAAACAAAATAGGCACTCTGTATATCTTCGCAGCCACACTAGAGCAGATAGCAGCACTGTTAGGAGTTTCAGAAGCCATTTTGGCAGCTTTAGAAGTGGACTCCACAGGAACAAACTCTGCACTGCTGTCTTTAAAATAATCTCCCAAAAAATTACGGCATTGTTTGAAAGCAATGTCTTTGGAGTAGATATATTTAATATCACTTAGCTTATCACTGGTACTGATAAAAGTCATGTGGACAGGTAGAAGAATCTCAGCGACTATCTTTACTTGCATTTCGTGGAGAAGGTCGATGGTTTCACGCACAAATCCCTCTCTATTATTCTCGATAGGCACTACTCCGAATCTAGCTCGCCCAGTAGCTGCACTTTCAAAAACGGAACGGATATTTTTTAGGGGAATATAATCACTCATCTGTCCAAAGCGGCTTTCTGCAGCTTGGTGGGTAAAACTTCCTTCTGGGCCTAGATAGGCAACACGCTCTGGCAATTCAAAATTTCGGCTTGCTGCAAAAATCTCCATAAAAATAGCGTCAATCGCATCAGAATTAAGCAATGTGCTTTTGCTTCTCTCTACCAAACGATCTAAAATATATTTTTCACGTTCAGGACGATAAATAATGGCATTACTCATTTTTTTTAAATCACCTACTTGCTGAACAACTTCCATTCTTTTGGCAAGTAAATCTACGAGTTGATTATCTAAATCATCAATCTGACGGCGATATTCTTCTAATTGATCCATAATAAATGATTAAAAAAGTGATGGGTTATAAATAATAAGTGATGAGTTATTCTATTAAAATATTGATAATCAGTTATTTATAGCAATGTTAAAATACAAACTAATTTTGACTATCTACTTAAAATATTGATAATGAGATTTTTAATAATAAAAAAAATAACTTATTTTTAGCATTTCACTTATCAAACTTTAAGACTAAAAAAATATGCCTAGTATAAAAGAAAAAACCTTCCTTTTGAAAGGGAAGGCTTTGAGAAATAAAGGTTTCTTTTTAAGAATACTAGTTCTCAGCAACATCATCACCTCTTACGGTGGCATAGTTTACCTTTCGAGCATCTACTTCTCTGAGTTGCTCTCTGATATCAATCACAATACCCATTTTGGTTTTCTTATTTTGATCAACCTTCATGGAAATTATGATTCTATCTCTGAGTGCTTCATCTAATTTTGCACGTTCTTGTGCAATAAAGCGAGGTATATCACGTGGCGTAACAAATACATCGTTTACTTGGATGCGTGGTTCATCACCGAACTGTCCTTTATCTTTAGGAGGTCCCACATAAATGTAGCTTACTAAGGATTTATTTTCTATTTTCTCTAGCTGTGTAGCTGGAGGGATAGATACCTTCACAAGAAGGTCTGTCTCACGCAAGACTGTAGTTACCATAAAGAAAAATAGCAACATAAATACGATGTCAGGCAAAGAAGCCGTAGAGATACCAGGTTGTGGTTTTTCTTTTTTCACAAATTGTGCCATTATTATCCTCCTATTTTTGTTGGTTCAGCTTCTGAGATTCTCAAAGGATATTCTCTTGAAGCATCATAATATCTTTCAATAAATAACTCCTTATCAGAGGCTCTTGCTTTCTGATAACCTTCTACTTCTTTTCTTTTTCCTTCTTGCCCTTTTTTGATAGGGTCAAAGTTAAGATAGTCTTTTACAGAAAAATTATCACCAACAGATTGAGAGAACCTCTGCACTTTGCGAAGTAGTTTTTCATCTTTTAGTGCTTCTTTCTCATCAAAAGTAAGGTATGCATCTAGTGCAACCCCTAATTTTTCTGCACGTAACTCATTATAAGCAGCTTTGATTTCATCAAGTACACGCACATATACGGCATAAGAAGTACCTCTATCTGTCTTAAAAGACACAGCAGCTTCTAGTGGACTTTCAGAAAGTTTTTCATCCCGGCCTTTGTTATCGATAAACTCTTTTGCACCTTTTCTTAGTTTGCTTAAGCTAAGAGGATCACCCTCTACTAAGAGTTGGTTACGAGAGTTAATCAATACCTTATAGACATTTCGGTCTTTCATCTTAAACTCATTAAGCGCATCATCTTCACGCTTAGGTGGTAATAAGATAGACAGACCCTTGTCTGAGGCAATGGTAGTAGTTACGAGGAAGAAAATCAAAAGTAAAAAGGCAATGTCAGCCATTGAACCAGCATTTACTTCTTGACTATCTCCTCTTCTAGATTTTTTTCTCATTGTGTTGGTTAGTTTTATCTAACGGCACTCATCACTTCTGTGATGATGATGCCTAAGATTGCTAATATTCCTAATGTAGAAGTCAAAGTAAGAAAGCTTCCTATCATCTGAGAAAGTCCTGCATCTACTTTAAATTCTTGATATATTTTAGTTACTTCATTGCCAGAAACGCTATAAGAGATTCCCCATATTACTAGAATAAAGATTACTCCTGCTGCACTTGTAAGAATAGAAGATGGATCACTAATAGCTGTCAGTACAAAACCTGCTATAATCCCTAAAACAGCAACAATGAGTAACACATACGCATATTGCAAACCTATATCGGTAGCAGGTCCTTGCTTGGCTGGCTCTGAGTCGTAATTAAGAAACATTACTAAGAGGGCAATCACGCTCAATATAAGCACTGCGGGTCCGAAAAATTTATTAATTAATTTCATTTTTTTGCTCTTTCTTTTTTGGTAAAACCATTCATTCTAAAAACCTAGCTTATGCTTGGTTTTTGTGAGCTACTAATAAATCTACTAATGCGATTGAAGATTCTTCCATTTGAGCTACGATAGAATCAACTTTACTTACTAAATAGTTATAAAATAACTGAAGAATAATCGCAACAACAAGACCAGATACTGTTGTAATCAAAGCCACTTTAATACCACCTGCTACGAGTGATGGAGAGATGTCACCTGCTGCTTGGATAGCATCAAATGCTCCAATCATACCGATTACAGTACCCATAAACCCTAACATAGGAGCAAGTGCAATAAATAATGAAATCCAAACTAGGCCTTTTTCAAGCTTAGCCATTTCTACTGAACCATAAGCGATTACAGATTTTTCTACTACATCCATTCCTTCTGGAGAGCGAATAAGCCCTTGCATAAAGATAGAAGCTACTGGGCCTCGAGTGCTTTGTGCTACTTCTTTGGCACCATCTATACCACGAGATTTGAGAGCATCTTCAATCTTGGCTACAAACTTCTTAGTGTTGATAGTAGCTAAATTAAGTGTAATGATACGCTCTAGTGCTACAGCAAGCCCAAGAACCAAACATATCAATACAGTACTCATAAACTCCCAGCCACCTTCAATAAATTTTTGCTTGATGGCTTGGTAAGTAGTTTGATCTTCTACTTTTACCTCTGCATTGGCATCATCTACTGTTTTGTCTTCAGTGCTTTCAGTTTCAGCAGGCGTTTCTTCTGCTGGAGCCTCTTCAGTTGCAGGTTTTGTAGTGTCTTCGTCTTGTGCATAAGTTGATACGGTAATACCAAGTGTGAAGCAAAGCACGAACATTAATTGGATAAATAACTTTCTCATAAGTCTAATCTTTTTTACAGTTTCAAATTTTGAGTTTACACGAATAGATTAATAATAAAATAAATTTTTTAAGGAACTATTTCCTTTTATTTTGCGACAAATATAGTTAAAATATTTAGATAGCAACTTTTGTCTTTTTTTTTTTTCCGTTTTTTACTTTTTGTTTTTAAACGAATGGTAAATTTTGATATTTATTTTTAGAAATGCAAATAAAACTATCTTTGTAGTTTGTTTTTTTGCAAATAAACCTAAAATGAGTTTAATAATCTCTGAATTTCTTGATATAAACGTGATACAGGCAAGCCCATCACATTATAAAAGCAGCCTTCTATTTTTTCTACTCCTATCAAGCCAATCCAATCTTGAATACCATAAGCCCCTGCTTTGTCTAGGGGAGCTTGAGTTTTGAGATAATACTGAATGTCTTCTATGCTCAACTTTCGAAAATAAACCCTGGTTACTTCCGAAAAGCTATGCTCTCTTCCCTTGTATCTCAGATGTATGCCTGTGATTACTTCATGCATCTTGCCTGATAATTCTTCTAGGAGTGTTTGTGCTTCTTGTAAATCTTTGGGTTTACCAATGAGTTTTCTTTTGAGTAGTACTACGGTATCTGCCGTAATGAGCATTTCATCATCAGCTAGATTTTCAAAAGATTTTGCTTTAAGTTGTGCTAGAAACAAGGGTACAGCCTCTGGCTCCATCTCATCAGGGAATACCTCTTCTATATTTTGAGTATATACTTCAAAATCAAACCCGGCCTTTCTCAGTAAATCTTGTCGGCGTGGAGATTGGGAAGCAAGAATAATTTTTATAGCTGACTCTATCATTTTTTTTGTAAAGCTCCTTTAAGTTTGATTTGAGTAAGGGTTCTTTTAGTATCTAATGAAAAATCTCCCTTCATCATCCAGCCATAGTAGCTTGGGTCGTTTTTAAATACATCTAAGACTGAACGGTCTTTGTATTTGCCAAAGTTAAACACTTCTACATCATTTTTCATTACGATTCGCCCTGCTAAATCTACTTGATTGCTCGAGGTCAGGTCATGAAGATATTGCATATCATTGACCACAGGTGTAAATAAATTCCCTTCTGAGTCTTTGATTTCTATTCCTTCATAATGTTTCACTTGAGCATTTAAGACGTGATAAGTTGCCATGGTATCGGCTTCTGCTCCGTGAGCTCCTTCTAGCTCTTTGCCACAATAAAATTTGTAGGCTGCCGTGAGATTGCGGGGCTCCATCATATGAAAGATACGCTGGGCATCTATCAGCTTTCGGTTGCCTACTTGAAAATCAACATCTACTCTTAAAAATTCTTCTACGAGCATAGGCACATCAAAACGTAAAATATTAAACCCTGCCAGATCACAGCCTTCCAAAAACTTTACAAGGGTCTTGGCTACGCTTTTAAAAGTAGGTGCTTCTTTTATATCTTCATCATAAATACCATGTATAAGACTAGATTCAATAGGGATAGGCATTTCAGGGTTGATTCGGTGGGTCTTGACTTCCATCTCTCCATTAGGCATTGCCTTTACAAAGGAAAGCTCCACTATCCTATCTTTTGAAATATTGATACCTGTGGTCTCTAAATCAAAGAAAACCAAAGGATTTTTTAAATGAAGTGTATGCATTTTGTTTTTTGTTTATTCTAAATTATTAGTCATTGGGTTAGTAAGTCATTACTTTGAAAGAAATTCACTCCTCACTCCTATCTAAGAGTCGCTACGATTGACTTTCCAAGTTCATTAAAATCTAGGTTATCAAAATTACCAGAGCTCATCATCAATAGATTTTTATTACCCCAATTAATCTTCAGAAATTCTTCCTTTAATTCTTCGATATTGTCTATTACTGTGAGGTTATCATGGTCAAAGGCTTTGCTAATTTCTTCTTTATCAAGTGATTCTAAGCGTTTGCGAGATATGTTTTCGGGATTAAAATAGATGAACGCACGGTCTGCCGCATTGAAAGTACCTTGATACTGAGCTAAAAATGCTTTATTAAGACTACTATAAGAGTGCAACTCAAGACAGGCTACCAACTTACGGTCTATAAATTGTTTTTTGACTGCAGTAGCCGTTGCCATTAATTTGGAAGGAGCGTGAGCAAAGTCCTTAAAAAAGACAAAATCGTGGTAATCTGTTACTTTCTCTAAGCGTCTTGCAGCTCCTTTAAAAGATGCAATGGCTTGATAAAAATCACCATCCTTGATGCCTATGCGTTTGCAGACTTGAAGTGCCGCAGAGATATTACGCATATTATGCTCTCCAAATACTTGTAATGGTAGTTTTTGGTCTTTGGTAATGAGATAAGTTTGTCCATCTATTACTTTATGAGGAATGGCTTGATAAGAAATCTGGGTTACATCATCTCTATCCTTTGCCCCTATCACAGAGGTCAGTGAATCATCTTGGCTTAGTATCAATGCCCCTGCTTTGGGCGTATTATCAGCAAATTGCTCAAAGGGTTCTATATAATCATCAAAAGTAGGAAAGACATTGACATGATCCCAGGCTATACCGCTAATCACACCTATGTGATGGCGATAATGCAAGAACTTAGGGGTGAGATCAAAAGGAGCAGAAGGATATTCGTCTCCTTCAAGTACAATAAGAGGAGCATCCGCACTTAGTCTGATATTTTGGTCAAAACCTTCTGGTGAAGCTCCTACAAGGTAATCAAACTTACGTTTGTAGTGCTGCAATACATGCATCACCATGGCTGTTATGGTAGTTTTGCCGTGGCTTCCTGCTATCACGATGCGTTGTTTATCTTCACTATGTTCATAAATATACTCAGGGAAGGAATATATTTTTAGCCCAAGAGATTGAGCTTTGAGCAACTCAGTGTTGTCTTTTCGGGCATGCATTCCCACAATTACTTGGTCTAAATCCTCTGTGATTTTATTGGGAAACCATCCAAATTCATTTGGTGCGATGCCTAGATTTTGTAAACGACCTAATGAAGGTTCAAAAATTTCATCGTCAGAGCCTGTAACCTGATTTCCTTTGAGGTGAGCATCAATCGCAAGATTGTGCATAATAGTACCTCCTATGGCAATAAAATGTATTTTCATGAGCAGCGTGATTTCAAAGATTTAATTTATATAAAGTAAATATGTTGACGATTTTTGGTTAAAAAATATAATCGCCTATTAGAGACATAAAAACTACCTTCTTATTGTAAATTATTGCAAATATAGAATTTATCTGAGAATTATAAGGCTTTTAAGCATTTGATAGGCACTAATTACTAGATTTACTGATTCGTATGTCGTGCCTAAACCTATCTACTGAATGATAATAAATTAGCTTTTGCTGTTTTTCATCTATCTCATAATTGCCATCAGAAATTTGTACTTTGTATCCATTTGGAAAATGAAACTGAGGAACATAGATTTCTGTAGCTGCTTTGATAGAATCAATATGCTCAAACTCATACTCAAAAATACCCTTCTTATAATTAAAATTCATTTTAATAGGTGTGCCAGCAGTGCAGATAGGATAAGGACGCAAAAGTGCTGATAAAGCCCTCCCTCCTGAGTGAATATCTTGTGGGTCTGTTTGCTGGCTTTTACTAAAAATAGAAAGATCTTCTTTGTTCCACATATCTCCATGGTCATTGGTCAAACAAAAAAATGAGTTTTTAGAGATGCGCTTAAGAATATTATATCTGGTAGAATTTTAAATTTTACTGTTACAAGTAATGTTGTTACCGACTAATACGCTTTAAAGATAAAAGCTTTATCAGCCGAGCCAACAAACGTATATTAATCTTTAACGAAACAATATACCATCTTTAAAAACCCCCTGTTTTTCAAATCCTGTCAATATTATCCTTTAATAAATCCAGTATTCAAAGGTGGGGTTTTACAGCTAGTTCTTTGTTATTTGAAGTTTATCAGGTGAAATCGCTGCTGGCACAGAAGTCAGCTTTGCAAGACGACGAGTCCTGCAAGGCCTACGTATAAATCCCGGCGGAGACTTGCCTGGGCAGAGGTGTAGTTAGGTTTTCAAAAACTTAATTGGTCAACAATAATTTTACACCTAAAATTGCAACATGTTTATAAATGCTATTGAAGCTATTCAACAATTTACAAGGCCCATTCATACCATTGTAAGATATTATGGTAACGACTTTGCAACTCCCTGGACGGGTACATTATTTTTTGTAAATGACCAGGGAATGGCCATTACCTGCCGGCATATTGCAGAGAATATCATTAATGCGGAAGCTATCAACCAGCGGTACAGTTTAATTAAAAAAGAAAAAGATTCTTTTGGAACAAAAACCGACGGCAAATACAAAAAGCAAATTGTTGCACTTGAGGCAACATACGGATTGATAAAACAGGAGAGTGTAATTCAAATAAAGAATACGTTTATGGATTCTTTTGACACAATATCAACGATTGATTGTATTCCTCACCCAACACTTGATTTAGCAATTTTAAAATTCCACGGGTACAATAAAATTTTATATCATTCCCATGCTGTTTTCATTAAAACAGGAAGCGATATCAAGCAAGGAAAATACTTATGCAGGTATGGTTATCCTTTTCCTGAATTCAATAATTTTCAGTACGATCCATCAACGGATAATATAGGGTTTACTACAACAGGTAACGCCGGCACGCCAGCCTTTCCGTTGGATGGTATTGTTACCAGGCATTTAGGAGATGGCAGTAAAATTGTTGGTATAGAAATGAGCACACCCGGGCTTAAAGGTCAAAGCGGGGGACCACTGTTTGATACCAATGGATTAATTTATGGAATGCAATATGCCACCAATCATCTTCATTTAGGTTTTGATATGAAAAATAAGGAGATAACCAGTGAAGGGAAGAAAATAAAAGTAACCAATCAGCCATTTTTGCATGTGGGGCATTGTGTGCATGTTGACATTATCAAAGAATTCCTTACTTTAAATAATATTAGTTTTTATCAACAGTAGTGTTGTTTGTTTTCTTAATCGCTATTCAGCAAGCAGGTAATGTGCGCAAAGCAAATTTATTATTTGCTTACCCTTGCCATTAAGCCCCCTGCTAAATTTATATTCACAGAAAATTAATATTTAAAAAAATGCTGCTCAAAGCTGGCTTTAAAGGTGTAAAAGCAAGTGTTATTATTTAATCAGGCCTGGATAAAAAATGCCGTTTAGTTTCTTCTTGTTTTACAGTAAATCAACTTTTACCGATTATTACATATATAGTTTTACAAATTAAATTCTTGCGGAGTAGTTTACAAATTCTTGTTTCAATTCGGGACAAACATCGCTGAACTTTTAATTGATAACTTTTACATTTATATTTTTATTCCGCAGCAGTTTTGTGCAGGACAAACAATTACTTCCAGCCCTGCAGCAAGCTATACTCCTTGTGTGTACTTTGACAACCAAACTACTATGAAAATTTTGACAATAATACTTTTGCTGACACTTCCCTTTAATATGTTAGCTCAAGACAAGATCGTTGGGCATTATCGGGACCATTTTAATAGTCGCATCCAACTTAATGCTGACAATACTTTTGAATACACCTGGCATCTTGACCTTTCAGCAAGTTGGTCTAAAGGAACCTGGACAATAAAGAATGATACTGTTTGTTTTCGAATTATTCCAACATTCGACACTATCAGCTATAAGAATAAAATGGGCTTATCAATTGACACCTTGATTTTATCAACTGACGAAATTCCAGAGCGACTAACACAGGAGCAATATGCAGGGCAGGGACTTTCTTCGGGTGGGCAGAACCGAACACCTTGTCCCGACAAGTTATTTTTCAAAGGACAAAAGTTGTTTGGTATAAAAAACGGAAGGCTCGTGAAAAAGAAAATCAAAGGTTTTTGGACAGATAAAAAATGGTCTCCTTGGTTTTTTAAAATTGACTACTAACAACGTACACACCTGTCGCATCCCCTAAAATAAAAAAGCGCTTTAATCATATGATTAAAGCGCTTTTTTTGAGTGCCCACGAAAGGAATCGAACCTTCACACCCTTGCGAATGGCAGATTTTGAGTGTGTTTTATTTCTTAATCTATTTTA